>DURT01000048.1 GCA_012843025.1 Tissierellia bacterium
AAAAGCCACAGGAAGTGAATTTGGCTTATTCCCAGTTAAAAGTAAGACAGGTATTGATATCATGTCTGTTAATTTGTTTTTAGAGAATGATACTGATCCTGTTGTGTGGAGAGGACCTATAATCGGTAATACGGTTAAGCAGTTCTGGACAGATGTTATCTGGAGCGATGTAGATTTTATGTTCATCGATATGCCACCGGGCACCGGCGATGTTCCCCTTACGGTATTTCAATCCATTGCTGTTGATGGGATTATTGTTGTGACCTCGCCTCAGGAACTTGTATCCATGATTGTATCAAAAGCTGTTAAGATGGCTGAAATGATGAATATCCCTATCATAGGATTAGTAGAAAATATGTCCTTTTTTAAATGTCCAGATTGCGGTAAGGAACACAAAATCTTCGGCGACAGCCATATTGACGAAATTGCCGAAAAGCATAATTTAAAAGTGCTTGCTAAGCTTCCGGTCAACTCCAAAATTTCTGCCGCCTGTGATAAGGGCATGATAGAACTTTTTGATGGCGATTGTCTTGAGCCAGTTGCAAGAGTATTAGAAAAAATGGAGGAATATTAAAATGATTAGAATTGCTGTAGCAAGTGATAACGGAATGGTGACTGAGCACTTTGGACATTGCGAAGGGTTTATGATTTTTGACGCCGAAAACAACAAAATTGTTAAAAATAAAACAGGCTTTGAATTATAATATCCTATACTTGATTATTACACTGTGCAAATAAAAAGACACCGCTTCAGTACAAATATTGACAGCGGTATCTTTTTATTTAATCATATATTTACCCGTATAATCAGTGGGCCATCGATTGCAGATTTTTCCCGCCTTCTTCACTTACTAAAGTAGTTTTAGGTGTCACTATTCTTTCATAAACATTTATTCCATCTTTGGGGAGTTCATAGGAGTTATTGCTTACCATAAGGGAATTAGTTTGGCCGAGGACAGGTTCTTTATCGTATTATATGCCATGTTTATAGTGAGTGGTATTATAAAAATACCCCAATTAGTGAGCTGGTAATAATTGCAATTTTAACTATATGTGATAAAATAATTATAAATTTTACGTTGTCAGTACACATTTAAGTTTTAAATGGCCAAGACTATTAATTAAGAAGATACATACTTTGTGTAATAGGTAGATGTTATATTGGTGGACCAATAATAGAGTTAGGGGTGACGTTATGGTTGGGGTATTAAGTATTGACTTTGATTATTTTATTGACATCTCTTCAGATGAAAGAGACTTATATTTTCCAAAGGGCAGTGATGAGGTACCTAAAAACATGCTTCAATCCATGTGGAAAGAAAGATATTTGAAATATCCAAAACTCAAGGAAGTAGGGGTAATAGACCAATACTATTTAATGAAAAATTATTTGTTGCTGTTAAATATTCCTAAGAATAATATATATAAGGCTGACACCCACAAGAGTATAAAGGTAATAACCGATAAGATAATTGGTAATAAGCAATTAATGATAGTAAATATAGACTTTCATCACGATTATTATCATTACTACAGCGGTGGAGATAATCACAACTGTGGTAACTGGCTAAGAAGATTGATTGAAAAAAGACCAGATACAAAAGTAATATGGGTCAGGAGGGAAGATTCGCAGCTCTATAGTTTGGAAGGTATATTCCCTTTTTACCATACGACAGATATAAGAAGTATTTTAAAGGAAAGGTTCGATTACGTCTTTATGTGCAGGAGTCCAGAATGGAGTCCACCGCACTTAAGCAGTAAATTTGAAGAATTGGCCCAGTCCTTGTTTATGGCATCGGCTTAAGCTGTCGGTTGAGTGGAATATCTTAAGATTATAAGGTTAAGATACATTAAAGAAAGTTGAAAAGATAAATTATTTCTAAATATTGACCTAAATCAAATACATTATTAATAATCCCTGGTAGAATGTAGTCAATAGAAATAACAGGAGGAAGACTATGCAATTATATATCTTAAGGAAGAAAAACTCAATCGCCCTAATAAGTGGTATCTTAATAGCAACGGCTTTTATCAATAAATGGACTGTGGGAAATATTGATATATTTACTTGGTTACTGGTAATTGCTTCAGTTATAGGTGCAGCCCCTATAGCTATTCAGGCTTATCAAGCTTTAAAAGTGAAGGTTGTCAGTATAGATGTATTAGTTACAATAGCAGTTGCAGGAGCCTTTGTAATTCAAAACTTTGAAGAGTCGGCAATAGTAACATTTCTGTTCTTATTCGGAGCCTACTTGGAGCAGCGTACATTAAATAAAACCCGTTCCGCTATAAAGGAATTAACTGAAATGGCTCCAGAAAGTGCATTGAAGCAAATGGAAGACGGAGAGTTTGTAGAAGTTGAGGTAGAGGAAGTAGATGTAGGAGATGTTTTATTGGTTAAAACCGGTGCCAAGATTCCTGTTGATGGTACCGTTTTGTCTGGAGAAGGAAGTATAAATGAGGCAAGTATTACTGGAGAATCTATTCCTGTTAAAAAGGAAAAAGGTTCCTTTGTATATGCCGGTACAATTTTAGATAACGGCACTATTCAAATTGTGGCAGACCGGGTAGGAGAAGATACTACCTTTGGTAAAATAATTGAGCTGGTAGAAGAAGCTCAGGACTCTAAATCAGAAGCCGAACGTTTCATAGACCGGTTCTCCAAGTATTATACACCGGCAGTCCTTGTCCTATCTTTTATAATATGGTTAATCTCAAAAGATATTGAATTAGCAATCACTATTTTAGTTTTAGGTTGTCCTGGTGCACTAGTTATAGGTGTACCCGTATCCAACGTTGCCGGCATAGGAAATGGAGCCCGTCATGGAGTTCTGCTTAAAGGAAGTGAAGTAATCAGTGATTTCAGCAGAGTAGATACCATGATATTCGATAAAACAGGAACCCTGACACTAGGAAACCCATCTGTAGCAGAAAAAGAATATTATGGAGATAATATTAAAGAAGTACTGGGTTATCTTGCAAGCATTGAACGTGAATCGGACCATCTCTTAGCCAAAGCTATATTGGAGGAAATTGGTGAAACTAAATTCTCACCCGTTGAAGATACAAAAGTTGTAAAAGGCGGGGGAATAGTAGCTACCCTAGAGGGCCATAGAATAGCCGTAGGCAATGTTGCTTTAATGGAAAGAGAAAATGTAAAGTTAAGTGAAAAGGCGAAAGCTAGTATAGATAGATTTGAAAAGAAGGGGAACTCCTTAGTATTAACTTCAGTTGATGGCGAATTAAAAGTTTTAATGGGAGTTCGTGACCAGGTACGTCCCGGTATTAAGGAAGATCTCCGGAGGTTAAAAAAATTAGGTGTAAAAAATCTTATTATGCTCTCTGGTGATAACCAGGGAACTGTTGACTTAGTTGGACGTGAATTAGGTTTAACTGAAGCCTATGGAAATATGTTGCCTGAAGATAAATCAGCCTATGTTAAAAAGTTAATTGAGAAAGAAGGTAAGATTGTAGCTTTTATCGGAGATGGAGTTAATGATAGTCCTTCCTTAGCCTTGGCTAACATAGGTATAGCAATGGGCAGCGGTACAGATGTAGCAATTGAAACATCCGATGTTGTATTGATGAATTCAGATTTTAGCAAGCTACCCCATGCTTTAGGATTAACCAAGGCTATTGCACGAAATATGAAACAAAATATAGTTATTGCTGTAGGTGTTGTATTAATCTTATTAGCAGGAGTTTTATTCAGTGAATGGGTAAATATGTCCATTGGTATGCTAGTTCATGAAGGAAGCATTTTAGTTGTTATTCTTAACGGCATGAGATTATTGCGATATCGACTTAGATAAAATTTTGATTTAAATCAATTACTTTTTATTAAATCTTGGTATAATAGAATAAGATAAGGATAAAGGAGAGAGGGTATGGCGAAAACTTTTAATGAAGTAAAGAAAGAATATTTTGCAAGATTGGAACAATTTGTTCCCATTGTTGCGCGGGTTCACGGAGGAAGTCATCCGGAGTTTCACAAAGTCCATGAACTATTTGATAAAATTAAGGAAAAGATAGAAGCAGCAGGTCCAGAAAAACCAGAATTAACAGAAGAATTTGCGAAATTGCGCACTATTACAGATAACTATAGGGTTCCTGGAGATGTATGTGAAAGTTATGAAGCAGTCTACAAGATGTTAGAGGAATTAGATAAGGCGTACCAGGCTTAAAGAAAGGAGAAGAAAAATGAAAAAAGCAACAATCCAATTAGAAACATTAACTTGTCCTTCATGCATGCTAAAAATTGAAGGGGCAGTAAAAGCATTAGACGGTATAGATAAAGAAAGTATTAAAGTATCCTTCAACACAAGTAAGGTAAAATTAAATTTCGATGAAGAAAAAGTATCTTTGGAAGAAATTGAAAAAGCTATAACTGCCGTTGGCTATGAAGTAAAGAAATCTCAGGCTAAATAAGTTCGAAGGAGAATACTTTTAGGCAAAACAAAGGAAACCATTGAGTTTCCTTTGTTTTGCCTTATATTATATAGTAGATTCATTAAAAAATGCCGTAAATTTTGCCCCAATTGCGGAGGCAAGTTACTGTTAGGCAGGAGAAATATAAGTTACAGATAAACTTATATTAGAAGAACTAAGAGAAAAAGGGTTGATAATAAATTAAGTAATACCGAATACATATATTATACTTGGAAACAATAATTTCGGAGGTGTTACTATGATATCACGCAAATCAGTAATTTCTTTCGGGATGGTTTCCATTCCAATTGCCATGTATACAGCAACCCAGGATAATGATATACATTTCAATCAACTGCACAAGGAAGACCACAGCCGTATACGATATAAGAAAACTTGCAGTCATTGCGGCAAAGAGCTTACTTCTAAAGATATTGTAAAAGGGTATGAATACGATAAGGACAAGTACGTAGTAATCACAGATGAAGATATTGAAAAAATCAAGACTGAAAAGGAAAAGTCCATTCAAATACTACACTTTGCCCAATTAAACCAAATATCCCCTGTCTACTACGATAAAACTTACCAAGCGGTGCCTCAACCGGGAGGTGAAAAGGCCTTTGAATTACTTCGGGCAGCCCTTATGGAAGAGCAAAAGATAGCCATAGGAAAGACCGTAATGGGTACCAAGGATACCCTGATGGCCATTATTCCCCGGGAGGACGGCATACTTATTTCCAAAATGTTTTATGCAGACGATGTAAAAGAATTGCAAAAACAATATACCAAGCCCCAGGTATCGGAGCAGGAACTTAACATGGCTAAATTACTTATAAATTCTATGGATACGCCCTTTGATCCTTCCAAGTACAAAGATGAATACCAGGTTAAACTTCGTGAACTGATTGAAACAAAGATTTCTGGCAAAGAAGTGGTTAGTCCCGAGCCTGAAGGTGAAGGTAAGGTTATTGACCTTATGGATGCCCTTAAGGCTAGTGTGGAGAAAGCTAAAAAAGGTAAGGAAACAGCGTAAATGAGTGAAAAATTGAAAGATTATAACAAAAAAAGAGACTTTGAAAAAACTTTTGAACCGGAGGGAAAAATAGAAAATACCTTGGGTGGACTTAGATTTGTAGTTCAGTACCATGAAGCCAGCAGAAAGCACTATGATTTCCGTCTGGAATGGGAGGGAGCTCTGTTGAGCTGGGCAGTACCCAAGGGTCCCTCCTATAATACCCGTGATAAAAGGCTTGCAGTCCATGTGGAAGATCACCCTCTTTCCTACAGAAATTTTGAAGGAACTATCCCCCAAGGTCAATATGGGGGAGGGACAGTTATGATATGGGATGAAGGTTTCTGGGAACCACGTGGGAATGTGGAAGAAGGGCTTCGTAAGGGAGAGTTGAAGTTTGTTTTAAAAGGAAGCCGCCTTAAGGGAAATTGGGCTCTGATACGCTGGAAATCAAAGTCTGACACAAAGAATGACAACTGGCTTTTGTTGAAGGAAAAAGACCAGTATGCTAAAGCAGAAGTGGGAATATCGGAATTCACCACCAGCATTAGGACGGGACGTACAATAGAGGAGATAGAAAGAGGAGAAGATGAAAAGGTTAAAAGAAATCCCTTTGACCAGGTAGATGTACAGCTGGCCAAACTATCCAATGAAGTTCCTGAGGGGGAAGATTGGCTGTGTGAGTTAAAATATGACGGTTACAGGATTGTAGCCTTCCTTGAAGGCAATGAAGTACGCCTCATGTCCAGAAACAAAAACGATTATACCAAGACTTTTCATAAAATTGCTGCCAGCCTTAAAGAGTGGGCAAAGGGAAGAGCCATGGTTTTAGACGGTGAAGTAGTGGTTACAGATTCATCGGGAAAGACTGATTTTAACGCCCTACAGAACTACATAAAAAATCCTAAGGATAAAAATCTCAACTATATAGTCTTTGATATACTTGCCCTAAATGGTGAAGACCTACGAGGGTATCCCCTGATTGAAAGGAAAGAAATCCTTGAGAAGCTAATGGAAGATACCCCTGGCAACCTTCATTACAGCCGCTATGTCAAAGGAAAGGTCAATGAAAGTTTTCGTGCAGCCTGTGGTGCTAATATGGAGGGCATAGTGGTGAAAAAATCAGACTCTGTTTATAGGGGAACAAGAAGCGATGATTGGATAAAGCTAAAATGCCAAAAAAGACAAGAGTTTGTTATTGGAGGGTATACTATATCAGAAAAAAGGATTACAGGAATAAGTTCACTCCTCTTAGGTTATTATGAAGGTGAAGACCTATTATATGCAGGACGAGCCGGAACTGGCATAAGTGTGGAAGATATGAAAATCCTTGATGAAAAGTTTGAAAGCTTAATAAGACCAAATTCTCCTTTCAAAGTTTCTCCAAAAGTAAGAACCAATGAAAAAATTATCTGGCTTGAACCAAAATTAGTGGCAGAAATCAAATTTTCCCAGTGGACGAAAGACAATCTGTTAAGGCACGGAAGTTTCAAAGGTTTGAGGACTGACAAAAATCCTAAGGATATAAAAAAAGAAGATGAAGATAAAAAAGAGACCCTTCCTGTTAAAGAAAAAGGGACGAAGGTAGAAACTAAGTTGGTTATTGAAGGAATAACAATTACAAATCCTAAAAAGATAATTTTCAATGAACCTAAAATTTCCAAAGGAGATATTGTAGACTACTACTTTAGGGCATCAGAGCGGATGTTGCCCTATATTAAGGGTAGGATACTCAGTATAGTACGTTGTCCCAAGGGGGTTACAGAGTCCTGTTTCTATAAAAAGCATCCCGGTCCCAGTAGTAAAGGAATTGTTACCCTACCTCTAACAAGTAGCAGCGGAGAAACTGAAGAATACTTTTATATAGATGACCTTTCTGGTCTTATATACGAGGCTCAAATGGGTACTTTGGAGTTTCATACTTGGGGTAGTAGCGTTAAGGAGTTGGAAAAGCCAGATATTTTAGTATTTGATTTAGACCCAGATGAAGATTTGGACCTAAATAAAGTACGGCAAGGAGTATTGGATTTAAAAAGTATATTGTCTGAGCTTTCTCTAAATTCATATCTTAAAACAAGCGGTGGAAAGGGCTACCACGTACTAGTTCCTTTAAAACCTGCTGCCCAGTGGAATGTTATAAATGACTTTGCAAAAGGGGTTGCGGAAGTAATGGAGAAAAAGTGGCCGGATAAATATACAAGCAATGTGAGAAAAGCTAAGCGTAAAGACAAAATATTTATCGACTGGATTAGAAACGGAAGGGGAGCCACAAGTATTGCCCCCTATTCTTTAAGAGCTAAGGAAGGAGCCAAAGTGTCCATGCCTATTGAATGGGACGAACTTTATACTGTTGCCCCTGGCGACATAAGAATAACGGACGCACTTTTAAGGATTAAGAGAAAGGATCCCTGGGAAGATTTTTTCCAAAACGATCAAAAGATAAAGTAATATTGAAAAAGTTAATAGTAAGCCCTAAAATACAGAATATTATTTTGAATGATGGTTAAAAATAACTAGGAGAGTAATAAATTAAAAAACACTGCATTGTTCAGGGAAATTTTTCAGGGGTCTGTGTCACATTTGTTTGGATTCTATAGATAATTCATCATAAAAATATTAAAAAAAATATTGACATAGTACATTAACTATGATAAAATAAAACAAAAAAATTAGCACTCACCAGGCGAGAGTGCTAACAACAAGAAAGGAGATGTTTTGAATGGCTGGATTAATTCCTTTTAACAGAAGACATGGATTGTACAGGGATTTGGGAAACTTCTATAACATGGTAGACGATTTCTTTAGCAATAACTGGCCCTATGAAAAATTTTTCTCCTATGGTACCTTTAAGATGGATGTTAGAGATAATGAGAATGAATATATTGTTGAAGCTGAGCTTCCAGGTGTAGAGAAAGAAGAAATTTCTTTGGAATTTAATGATGGCAGGATGACTATTTCTGTTAACAGAAAAGAAGAAATCAAAGAGGAAAAAAACAACTATATCCACAGGGAGAGAAGACAGTCTTCCATGAACAGAAGTGTGTACTTAAATGATGCAAAGGACGAAGGAATAAAGGCAAGTCTTGAAAATGGACTGTTAAGGATAGTTGTTCCTAAAAAAGAGGACAGAAAAAAATCCCGCAGAATAGAAATTAATTAAGCGCTCCTAGGGGCGCTTTTTTAATGCTCAGATTTTATCTCTTTGATAAAGGAATTTTTATATGGAAAAACTATTAAAAATACTATATAATAAATACAAATCAATGATAAAATATAGACAGGTTGGAGGATATAATGAAAATAAAAGTTTGTGTAGGTTCAAGCTGTACCTTGTTAGGTTCTATGAATATTTTAGATCAACTTGATGATTTAAAGGAAATTATAAAGGAAGATGCCGAAAATTATACGGATGAAGAATTAGAAGTAGAAGCAATAAAATGCTTGGGATTTTGCAAAGATACAGAGGAAAAAGTAGCGCCAGTGGTAGTTATCGAAGGCGAACCCATGTACAATGCTACGGGACAAGCTGTAATGGAGAAGATAATAAACAAAATAAGAAAATGATATTTTCGTAGGAAGATTTGAACGAAAGGAAAAGATGAATGAAAGAAAGCTATGTAGATTTAATTAATATAAGGAGGCAGGTATTTGCAAAGATAGCTAAAATGGCTTATGAAGGTGCGGATTTAGAGGAATTAGAAAAAGCATCATTTGAAATTCTGCCAGGTGAGGTAGCCACATATAGAGACAGTATATTCAGAGAAAGAGCTATAGTGGAAGAGCGTTTAAGACTTACCATGGGCCTGAATGCAAGGAAACCTACGGAGTATTATCGCGTTACCGATGGAATCTCTGAAGTGGATGTGGATGAAAACAGATTTATTGAGCCATTGATAAATGTAATTACCTTTGCATGTGAAGCATGTCCTGAAAAGGCATTCTATGTTACAGATAATTGTAGAAAATGTTTAGCCCATCCCTGTACAAATGTATGTCCTACAAATGCTGTTTCCATAGGTAAAAAGAGAGCCATTATAGATCAGGAAAAATGTATAAAATGCGGTAGGTGCAGGGATACTTGTCCCTATAGTGCAATTGTCAAATATGACAGACCCTGTGCAGCAGCCTGCGGTGTTAATGCCATAGAAAGTGATTACTTAGGAAGAGCCAAAATAAACAGAGACAGATGTGTTTCTTGCGGCAACTGTATTATCCAGTGTCCTTACGGAGCAATATCAGACAAGTCTCAAATATACCAACTTATAAAATCATTAAAATCCAATGAACATATGTATGCCATAATCGCCCCTTCCTTTTTAGGACAATTTGGACCCTTGGCCTCTCCCGCTCAAATATTTGAAGGTATAAAACAATTAGGATTTGTAGATGTTGTAGAGGTAAGTTTAGGTGCGGATATTACAACTTTAAAGGAAGCGAAAGAATTCCTTGAAAAAGTACCTCATGAAATTCCCTATATGGGAACCAGTTGCTGTAATTCTTGGACTATAATGGTTGAGAAACTTTTCCCAGACCAATACCAATACATATCTGACTCAGCGTCGCCAATGGTGGAAACTGCAAAATATATTAAGAAAAAGGATCCAAAAGCAAAAATAACTTTTATAGGGCCTTGTATTTCCAAGAAGTTAGAAGCATTAAGAGAAGATGTTAAGGACTATGTACATTTTGTAATAACTTTTGAGGAACTTATGGGTATGTTTGTTGCTAAGGGCATAGAATTGTCTGAAATAGAAGTATCTGATGAAATACAGGATGCTTCTGCCTCAGGCAGAGGTTATGCCATAGCAGGAGGCGTAGCAGAGGCAGTTAAAAAGACTGCTGCTGAAATTGACCCTTCGAGGGAAATTAAGGTTGAAGGAGTTTCTACTTTACAGGATTGTGTTAAACTTATGAGATTAGCTAAAGCTGGTAAAAAGAATGGATACTTGCTGGAGGGAATGGCTTGTGCTGGAGGATGTATTGCAGGCCCTGGAACCTTAGCTTCATTAAACAGAGTAAGAAAGGCAGTTTTAGAGTTTAAAAACAAATCAGCATGTAACTCTCCCTTAGAAAATGAAATTATTGACAGGGAATTAAGAAGAAACTAATATATAGTATTGAAAATCTTTCAAACCAATATTACCATTGTAGACAAATTAATATTCTATAAAAAATTCGGACAAATTCAAGGAGATGACTATGAAATTTATTGAAAATACTTCAATTGATCCCCATTATAACTTAGCTTTTGAGGAGTATGTATTTAAAAATTTAGATATTGATGATGACATTGTCCTGCTGTGGAGGAATGGTCCTTCCATCATTGTAGGTAAAAACCAAAATACTGTGGAAGAAATTAACATGGAATATGTAAGAGAAAACAATATAAAGGTTGTAAGAAGAGTAACCGGTGGCGGTGCTGTATACCACGATTTGGGTAATTTAAATTTCTCCTTTATTGTAAAAACGAAGAACAACGAAAGTATTGATTTTAAAACTTACAATATTCCAATTATAAAAGCATTGGAAAAACTTAATGTAAAGTGCGAACTATCCGGAAGAAATGATTTAGTTATTGATGGTAAGAAATTCTCAGGTATTGCACAAAGTATTGCGAAAGGAAGAGTTCTTAATCACGGCACCCTTCTTTTCGATTCAAAATTAGATACTCTGTCCAAGGCTTTAAATGTAAAAAGAGATAAAATAGAATCAAAGGGTATAAAATCTGTTTCCAGCAGGGTAACCAACATAAAGCCTTACCTTAAAGAAGATATAGATATTTTAGAGTTTAAGGAAGTGCTTTTGAAGAATATATTTGAATATTTCAACCTTCCTGTAGAAACTTATGAATTGTCCGAAAAGGACAAGGAAAACATACAAAAAATGGTAGATGAACGTTATGGAACATGGGAATGGAATTACGGAAGATCCCCTAAGTTCAACTATAAGGGATACAATAGATTCCCCGGAGGAGCCGTAGATGTAAGGCTTTTTGTGGAAGAAGGTATTATAAACAGCTGTAAAATATACGGTGACTTTTTCGGAAAAGAAGATGTAAGAGATATAGAAAATATCCTTACAGGAGTTAAATACGACATGGATGAAGTTGAAAATGTTTTAAAAGATATATCCATGGATAAGTATTTCGGAAAAATAACCTTGGAAGAATTTATGAAATGTATATTTAATTAAATATGTATTAAATTGCTCAAATATTGAGAGGTGTTAAATAATTACACACCGCTAAATATTTGAGCATTTTTATTGTTTAAAATCCAAACAACTTGTAGGGTAATTTAGATTTAAAGAAGCATTTTATCTGAATAATGAAGAAATCATGAAACCAAAGTAATTGGCACAGAACTTGCAGTTGTTATATGAGAGATGGAGAATCGATTTATTGGTGTGAATCAAATATGATTAAATGATAACGGAAAGGTGGTATACTTTGGAAAATAAAAAGTATTCAAAAGAAATGCTTCTTGGCATGTATGAAATGATGTTGAGAATAAGAAAATTTGAATTGAGACTAACGGAATATTTTACAAAAGGTATGTTGTATGGAAATATCCATACATCCATAGGCCAGGAAGCGGTAGCAGTGGGAGTATGCGCAGCTTTGGAAAAAACAGATTATATGACATCAACCCACAGAGGACATGGACATTCTTTAGCAAAAGGAGCAAGATCAGACATAATGATGGCCGAATTATTCGGAAGAGAGACAGGATATTGCAGAGGTAAGGGAGGATCCATGCATGTTACTGATGTATCCTTAGGCATATTAGGCTCTAACGGTATAGTGGGAGCAGGTATTCCAATAGCAACAGGTTCAGGATTAACATCGAAAATAAAAGGAACGAAAGAAGTAACGGTGGCATTTTTCGGAGATTCCGCATCTAACCAAGGTACTTTCCATGAGTCTATAAACATGGCGGCAGCTTGGAAACTTCCTGTGGTG
This sequence comes from Tissierellia bacterium, assembly GCA_012843025.1. Lineage (GTDB taxonomy): Bacteria > Bacillota > Clostridia > Tissierellales > Sedimentibacteraceae > Sedimentibacter. Next base: position 12,402 of record DURT01000048.1, read on the forward strand.
TATCTATGCGAAAACAATAACTATGGAGTTTCTGTAAATATACATACGGTAACTAATACGGAAACAATTGCAGAACGTGCGGTAGCCTATAATATCCCTGGAGTAACAGTAGACGGTAACAACCCTTTGGAAGTATATGAAGCTGTTAAAAAGGCTGTAGATCGAGCTCGTGAAGGAAAGGGTCCTTCAATAGTTGAATGTATGACATGGCGTATGAGGGGACATTACGAAGGAGACCCGGCAACATACAGGGATAAGAAGATAACGGAAGAATGGGCAAAGAAAGACCCTATAGAGAACTTCAAGAAATACTTAATAGAAGAAGGCTACGATGAAAAGGAACTTCAAGCTATAGAAGAAGCAATGGAAGATGAAATAGAAGCAGCTATTCAGTTTGCCTTAGACTCTCCCTTTCCTGATCCCAGTGAAGTTACCACGGATGTTTATGCCTGCGACAATGAAAGGAGTGTAGCCAGATAATGAAGAAGATAAGTATTAGTGCAGCCATCAGAGAAGGTATGCGTGAAGAAATGTTAAGAGATGAAAATGTAATAATGGTTGGTGAAGACCTTGGAAGAATGGGAAGTCCCTTTGCAATTACCTTAGGCTTTTTAGACGAATTTGGTCCAAACAGAGTAATAGAAACTCCTATTAGCGAATCAGGATTTACGGGAATGGCAGTTGGAGCTGCTATGAGGGGTATGCGACCTGTAGTAGAGTTAATGTATGTAGACTTTGTAAGCGTAGCAATGGACCCAGTAATGAATCAGGCTGCAAAAATGAGATACATGACAGGAGGACAAGTTAAGGTACCCTTGGTAGTTCGTGCCCCAATGGGATCTGGAAGAAGAAATGCTGGTCAGCATTCCCAATGCTTGGAAACACTCTTTACTCATATTCCAGGATTAAAGGTAGTTTGTCCTTCGACGGCAAAAGATGCCAAGGGATTGATAAAAGCTGCCATTCGCGATGACGACCCGGTTATTTTCTTGGAGCATAAACTTCTTTATGCAAGAAAAGAAGAAGTACCCGAAGAAGAATATATAATTCCATTAGGCCAAGCAGATGTTAAACGAGAAGGTAAGGACATAACAATAATCACCTGGTCTCGACAGGTATACTTTGCATTGGAAGCAGCAGAAGAACTGGCGAAAGAAGGAATAGATGCGGAAGTATTAGACTTACGTACATTAGTTCCCTTAGATTGGGAAGCAATAAGAAAATCGGTATGTAAGACACACAATGTAGTAGTTGTTCATGAAGGTGTAAAAAGAAGCGGCTATGGAGGAGAATTATCTGCTCAGATAACGGAAGAATTATTTGATGAATTAGATTCTCCTGTTACCCGTGTGGCGGCATTAAATGTTGTACCACCCTTTGCACCTACTTTGGAAGATGCATTTTTTCCGCATCCTGAAGATATTGTAAAAGCTGTTAAGAAAGTATTAAATAGATAGGGAGGAATATAATGGCTACAGAAATTAGAATGCCCCAGCTTGGGCTAACCATGGAAGAAGGAACTATAGCTAAGTGGCTGAAAAGAGAAGGGGATAAAGTAAGTGTGGGTGATGTACTATTAGAAATAACCACAGATAAGCTATCAAACGAAATAGAAAGTGAAGTTGACGGTTATTTATTAAAAATAGTTGCCCAAGAAGGAGAGGATATTCCCGTAAAAGGTTTAATAGCCATAATAGGGGAAGAAGGAGAAAAGATAGACTTAGCTGTAGACGATAAGATTGAAGCAACAAAAGATGAATTAAAGGTTGAATTAACAGGAATTGCATCAAAAGAAGAAGACAAATCGGCAGTGACAGAAACAGGACGTATTAAAGCATCACCTTTAGCTAAGAAGACAGCTAAAGATCTAAAGATAGATTTAAGGGAATTAACTGGCACGGGACCGGGAGGAAGAATTGTACAGAGAGACGTCCTAGCAGCTGCAGAAAAGAAGAAGTCACAACCGTCTATAGAGGAAACAATACCAGCTCCTCAGCCTGTAACTGTTACGGAAGTTCCTGGGGATATAGTTAAACCACTTTCCAATATGCGCAAGGTAATAGGAAAAAGAATGCAGGCAAATAAGCAAATTGCACCTCACGTTACTATTACAACGGAAGTTAATGTAGATAAGACAATTGCCTTAAGAAACAAACTAAATGCAAAGAATTTAGAAGCAAGATTCAGCTATACTGACATATTGATAAAAATGTCAGCAACAGCTTTAATAAATTATCCAGTAATGAATTCATCCATAACTGAAGACAGCTTTATAATTCATGACAGAGTAAATATAGGTGTTGCCGTTGCCTTAGATGAAGGACTTATAGTTCCTGTAATAAGGGATGCAGATAGAAAAGGATTAAAAGCAATATCTGCAGAAACTAAAGAACTTATTGCAAAGGCGAGAGAAAATACTCTTTCACCTGATGAAATGAACGGTGCTACATTTACAATCAGCAATTTAGGAAACTATGATGTAGATGGATTTACTCCAGTTATAAATTTACCAGAAGCGGCAATTTTAGGAGTGGGAAGAATCGTGAGAAAGCCTATAGTTAATGAAAATGATGAAATAGTTCCTGCTTCAATGATGGTTCTTAGCTTATCCTTTGACCACAGAGTAGTAGATGGGGCTACAGCGGCAGAATTCTTGAAAAAATTAAAAGGATATTTGGAAGATCCGGACAATATGTATGTTTAGAAAACAAGCGACCTAAGGGTAGCATTATTACAAAGAAAATAAAACCGGACGGTGAAGCATTAGTCCGGTTTTATCGTGGTGGTTACATAGTGACATAATTTTGCTAAAGGGGTGAAAAAGCATAATATTGTAATAATATATGCTATAATTATGAAAGTCGATGAACTAAAAGTAAGTGAACAATATATTTGGCTTATAGATTTTATGAGACCCATAATGAAAGAAATTTGCAAAATATTTCTTTGTAGGGAATACAATGTACTACTAACAGATGAAGATTCTCGTATCTTAGCTGTCGAAAGCAGTAAATCTTTCAATGATTCAGAAATAGAAATAAATGAAGACAGGGAAATAACTCACGATAATCAATATGAATCCAAGAGCAAGGAATACAGTAGTTTCGTAAATACCTCTCTTCCAATAAAAGATGATAATAAAATAGTGGCTTACCTTATAATAACTGGATATACACTTTTTAATGAAGAGCTGAAAAAAAGCCTCACATTATTAAATAGAACAATTGAAATGTTTATTCAAGTATGCAAAGAAAAAAACAAAGCAGAAAAACAAAATAAATTATATGAGTACTTATTAGACGCGACTGATTCCGGCATACTTTCTGTGGATATGAATGGAATTATTACTCACGTCAATGAAGAAGCTGCAACAGTTCTTAATGCAGGCAATGATGTTATTGGAAAAAATATAAGCGATATTATTGATGTAGTGCCAACTGTTTTGCGAGTTTTGAGAACTGGAAAAAGTTACATTAACAAAGAAATAAGAATAGAGAGGAACAATAACTTTCTTCATTATTTAACATCTGCCTTTCCTTATACGGACTCAGGAAAAACTATGGGTGCGATTCAGATTCTGCGAAACATGGATGAAATAATAAAAGTGTCTAATAGAATATATAATTCGAAAGCAAAATATAAAATTTCAAATATTATTGGAGAAAGTCCAGAGATCTTAGAAGTAAAAAAAATGATAAAGTTTGCTGGGGCTAATGCTGATTCTGTCTTGATAATTGGTGGAAGAGGGACGGGTAAAAGCATAACTGCTCAAGCTATTCATAATTGTAGCAACAGGAGAAATGGCCCATTCATTATCTTAAATTGCAGTCAGATTCCTAAAGATTTAATAGATGTTGAATTGTTTGGCTATCACGAAGACGTATTTGCAAAGGATGGTCTAAGTAGTCATCCAGGGAAACTTGAATTAGCAAATGGTGGTACTCTTGTTTTAAAAAATGTAGATTGTATACCTTATAGTGTACAAATCAAGCTTTCAAAATTTATAAATCAAAAAAAGGTCGTAAGAAATTGCGGCTTTAATGAAATTCCATTTGATGTAAGAATAATATGCATTTTAACTACAGGTTACAGTGAAATAAATGATAAAAAGAACTTAATTGAGGAATTTTACAAAACTATAAGCAGTATAAATATTTTTCTGCCAAGTCTGAAGGCAAGGCAAATGGATATTGAATTAATTGCGGCAAACTCATTAAATCAATATAATGTGGCTCATGGAACGAATAAAAAGCTATCAAAAGAAGTTATGGGATATCTAAATAATCATAATTGGCCAGAAAATGTTCGTGAATTAGAGAATGTAATTGAATATGTCTACTACAAAGCAGAAGGAGATGTAATATTACCCGAGCACTTGTATGAAATTATAAAGGACAAAAGATAGGCAGAACAAATTCTAAGCACTTTGTGTAGATATTTTAATTTGACTTATATTACTTCTAAAGTTATAATTATTAATATGAAAAGGTTTGCGGAGGGTGAAAGGAGAAAACTATTATGGTATCACTAACTGTTCAAAAACATGAATATGTATTGAATGGGTGGAAAAGGTGTGATTATCTGAAAACGAATAAACTAAACAACTTTTGCTATTACAATATTTCTTCTTTTGATTTAAATAATTTGATAAATGAAAACAAAGATTTAACAAAGATAGCTCATCCTTTCATGGAACAATTGAAAACGTTAATTAGCGATTATTTGCTGATAGCTTTGGTAAATAAAGATGGATACATAATTGATAACATACAACATTCTTCAATTAAAGAATTGAAGGGTGTTAATTTCAATGTAGGTGCACGGTTCAGCGAAGAGTATAACGGCAACACTGCAATAAGTACTTCAGTGATTGAAAATAAACCTATTTGTCTGGTAGGAGATGATCATTATTGTGATTGTTATAAAGATTTCGCTACACTGAGTGCACCCATTTATAGTGACGGTAAAATTATAGGCCTTATCTCCGTAATACTTGGTAAAGACAAGTTGCCAGAAGGTGCATTGGGAATTATACAATCGGTGGCAAAAATAATAAGCTTAGGATATAAATCTGAAAAAAACAATAAGGAGTTAAACTTAAGATATAAACTTCAAAATGCAATTGTAAACTCTATTACTGACGGATTGCTAATAGTAGACCGGAACGGATACTTAGAATATATTAATCAAATTGGTGCAGAAATTTTGGGTATTGATAGAGAAACCTCAATAGGCAGACATGTTTCTGAATTAGTGGACTTTAAACCCGTAGTGTTAGATGTATTGAAGACTGGCGAAGGGTATGTAGATAAGGAATTTATATTATCAGGTAAATCAGGCGTAAAAACTCATTTTATCAAGACTGCAGTCCCCATTAAAGATGAAAATGGCAACATAGTAAATGTGGTGGATACATTTAGGAAAATAAAAAGAGTTAAGAAGCTTATAAATGAAATGACAGGTGCTTATGCAAATTTTAAATTTGATGATATTGTAGGTGCAAATTCTTGTCTTTTGGAATGTGTTAAGTTAGCAAAAATTGCAGCAAACAGCATGTCAAACGTATTGATAGAAGGGGAAAGTGGCACAGGAAAAGAGTTAATTGCCCATTCAATTCATAATTACAGTGATAGAAGGAATCAACCCTTTGTAACAATAAACTGTGGAGCCATACCCAGGGAGCTGTTGGAATCCGAATTTTTTGGTTATGAAGCGGGATCTTTTACAGGAGCATCCTCTAAAGGAAGAACAGGTAAGTTTGAACTTGCTGACGGGGGAACAATATTTTTGGATGAAATAGGAGAAATGCCCTTAGACATGCAGGTTAAGCTTTTAAGAGTACTTCAAGATAAAAAAATAACTCGAATTGGTGGACATAGTGTTTTTGATGTGGATGTAAAAATAATCGCTGCTACAAATCGAGATTTGTTAAAAATGTGTGAAAAGGGTCTTTTCAGAAAAGATTTATACTACAGAATTAACGTTTTATATGTAAAAATACCGCCTTTGAGAGAACGAAAATCGGATATACCTTTGTTGGTGGAGCATTTCTTAAAAAAATACAGTTACCGTCTTAATAAAAATGTTACAGCTATTTCACCCGATGCACTAAATTATATTTTAGAATACGACTGGCCGGGTAATGTAAGGGAGTTAGAAAACGTTTTGGAGAGGGCGATAAATATATGTGAAAGGGATATAGTTACTTTAAAAGAATTAGAGAGCAGTATTCTGCAGCCTTGTAATGCAATTAGTATAGAAACAGGCAAGAATATAAATGATTGTGATATTATTCCTTTGGAAATATTAGAGCAAAGAGCTATTGAGCAAGCCTTAATCGCTACTAATGGAAATATATCACAGACAGCAAAACTGCTAAAAGTAACAAGAAATACAATATACAATAAATTGAAGAAACATGAAATAGATGCAACAAAATACCAGGTATTAAGCATGTGATTAAAGTTTGAGCATTGCTAAAATATTGAACAATATAGTGTACTAATATTACACAGTAAATATATAACTAAAATATATTAAGAAATTACTATATTACAAATAATGAAAACTATTGTTGAATACTCAATAAATAGTTTTTTTTTAAGTCAAACTTCTAATAAGAACTTGCTGTTGGCATAAGTATTGCTATTATATACAATAAAGCTTAATGGACAATTAAGCAAAACGTTTTATTAAATATTTAGGAGGATAGAATGAAAAGAATATTACCATTAATTCTTGTTGTAGTCTTAGTTTTAAGCTTAGGGCTAACTGGCTGTGCAAAAGAAGGAAGCACACAACCGCAAGGTGATTCAAACCAAGGTGGGTCAAGTCAAGGTGAAAAAGTAGTGTTAAACATGAGTGTTACTTCAGCAAGCGGTTCAACATGGGAAAAAGGTGCATTGTATTTCGCAGATTTAGTTAAAGAAAGAACTAACGGGATGATAGAAATAAACGTTTACCCCAATGAACAGCTCTCAGGTGGTAACCAAGGTAAAGGTGTTGAAATGTTGATGTCTGGAGCCACAGATTTATCATATCACTCTAATATTATATATTCTATAATGGATGAAAGATTTGGTGTTATAAGTTTACCTTTCTTGTTTAGTTCAGTTGAAGATGTGGATGCTGCTTTAGCTGGAGCAGGAGGAGAAGCAATTAATAAAATACTACTAGAAAAAAACGTTGTAGGATTAGGTTTTGGTGAAAACGGTTACAGACAACTTACTAATAATAAGAGACCTATCGAAAAGTTAGAGGACATGAAAGGCCTTAAAATAAGAATTCCCGGCATGAAAATGTATACTTCTTTGTTTAGAGCCTTAGGTGCAGACCCCTTAACTATGAACTTTGCAGAAGTATTTACAGCCCTACAGCAAGGAACTATTGATGGACACGAAAACCCCATAGATACAATATATTCTGCCAAAATACATGAAGTTCAAAAATACTTGACTATGTGGGACTATTCATATGACGCTATCATCCTTGGTATGAACAAAGATAGATTTGAAAGCTTTGATGCTGAAACACAGCAAATTCTATTAGAAGCAGGAAAAGAAGCTTGTGAATACCAGAAAAAGATAAACAGAGAACTTGCTGACGAACAAATTGAAATATTTAAGGAAGCTGGAATGGAAATTAACGTATTGCCTGAAGAAGCAAAAGGTCCTTTCAGAGAAGCTGTTCAATCTGTTTATGAAGAATATGAACCTATTATGGGTACCGAGTTAATAGAATTATTTAGAGGCAAATAATATAAGTCCTGTGCAAACAGGACTTATATAGGAGGGAAAAACATATGAAGAAAATCTTAGATAGTGTAGAGAACTATATTTTAGCTATTGGCCTTATAATTATGACATTTATTACAGTTCTAAATGTTATATCTAGAAAATTTTTAGGATTGTCCATGTCCTTTATGGAAGAATTAACAACTGCCATGTTTATTTTTATAACATTGATAGGAACAGCAAAGGCTGCTAGAAGCGGGAGACATTTAGGTTTAAGTTTAATTACGGATTTTCTGCCTAAAAAATATCAAAAGTATGCTGCACTAATTACATGGATTACTGCTGCAGTCTTCTCCTACTACTTAATTAGATATGGAATTGTAATGGTTCAATCAGAAATAAGAATGGGCATGAAAACTCCTGCTCTGGGATGGCCAGAGTGGTGGTTTGGTATGTTTATACCAATTGGTGGTATTTTTATATTTATTAGGTATACTCAATGGATTATCGAAGAGTTTAAAAAGGAGGTAGAATAATATGTCATCTGCTGGATTGCTCTTTATAGTCTTTATTGTATTACTTTTAATGAATGTACCTATAGCCCTAAGCTTAGGAGTAGCCTCAATAATGGCGATGGTATATATTGGTCTACCCCTTGATATGTTTCCTATGCAGATATATGCCAACATAGGTAAGTTTGCATTACTTGCTATCCCCTTCTTCATATTAGCCGGAAATACTATGGAAAAAGCAGGTATATCCGAAAAATTAATAAATTTAGCTAACAAGTTTGTTGGACATAGAAAAGGCGGACTTGCCATAGTTGGTGTTGTTACATCATGTTTCTTTGCTGCTATTTCTGGTTCAGGTCCTGCTACGGTTGCTGCTTTAGGAGTTATTATTATACCGGCTATGATTAAGGCAGGATATGGAAAAGGAATGTCATCTGCTCTTATGGCTACGGCAGGTGCTATTGGAATAGTTATTCCTCCCAGTATCGCCTTCGTTGTTTATGGAGCCATAGCGGGAGTTTCAATAGGTAAAATTTTTATAGCAGGTATTGTACCTGGAATTTTTATTGGTATTGCCCTAATAATTGCAAGTTTAATCTTAGTTAAAAACATGGATATCGAACAGCAGGAAAGATCCTCAGGCAAAGAAAAATTAGAAGCTTTTAAAGATGCCTTTTGGGGTTTAATGATGCCTGTAATAATCCTTGGCGGAATTTACGGTGGTTTCTTTACTCCTACAGAAGCTGCTGGAGTGGCGGCTGTATATGGAATATTAGTTGGAATGTTCATATATAGAACTCTTAGTCTGAAAGATTTATACCAGCTACTAATCGAATCAGCAGTTGGTTCAGCCATAGTAATGTTTATTGTTGCCTGTGCAGGTTTCTTCGCATGGTTTATTACTACTCAAGGTATTTCACAGATGGCAAGTAATTTCTTATTACAAGTGTCAGGGAACAAGTATGTATTCTTACTGATAGTAAATATAATCTTGCTAATTGCGGGATGTTTTATAGATGCAACTTCAGCACTTTATATATTTACACCAATAATGTTGCCCGTTGCCGTTGCATTAGGATATGATCCTATTGCATTAGGGGTTGTTATGACAGTTAACTTAGCTATTGGTCAAGTAACGCCACCTGTTGGAGTTAACTTGTATGTTGCATGTGGAGTATCGAGAATTGGTTTAAAGGAAATATCTAAGGCTGTTGTTCCATTTATAATAGCCTCTATAGTAGTTTTAATATTAATTACTTATATACCCGATATAATAATATTCTTACCTAACTTAATGAGAATTAAATAAGATTGATTGAAAATGAAACTTGATTTGTATTGATAATTAGAGCTTATGACATAATTTAATCAGAGGAAGAGATAACATGGTAGGACACCTATGATAAATTTTTATCCTAAGCTCTTTCTTATAAATACAATGGTAGAATTAATCCCTATGTTGAAAAGTACAAGGAGATGACAATGATTAATTTTGCAGAAATTGCAGAGGGAAATATTAAGAGAATTTATGCTATAAGACTTAAACCTGGCACTGACTTGTTGAAGGGTTTAGAGGAAGTATGCAAGGAAAAACAAATTAAAAATGGTGTAATCCTAAGCGGTATAGGGAGTATAGACGGTGTGAAATTTTGTAATCCTGTAGAAATACCAGAGAAAAAAGCAGGATATGGATACGGCGAAATCTTGCACCTATCAGGTCCCATAGAGTTGACTAGCGCTACAGGCTTAATTTGTCACGACAGCAGTGGTGAAATAAACCTGCATGTGCATATCTCTTTAAGTGATCGCTACGGCAATGCTCACGGCGGTCATTTAGTTGAAGGAACAAAAGTTCTATTGACAGCAGATTTGGTAATAGGAGAAATAGAAGGATTGACTATGGGTAGGGAATTTGACAAGGACTTAGAAGTTCCCATATTCGCACCTAAACAATGTTAACTATTAATTCTTAACAAGCAATATACTAGCGCTACTACCTAAGGTAGGAGCTTAAGAAAAGGAGCAAGTATGAGTAATAAAATAAAAGTAGTGGTAATAGGTGGCGGTCCTGGCGGATATGTAGCTGCTATAAGAGCAGCACAGCTTGGAGGGGAAGTTACCTTAATAGAAAAGGAAAAATTAGGAGGAACTTGTTTAAACGTAGGTTGTATACCGACTAAGGCTTTGCTTCACTCTGCGGAACTCTATGAGGAAGCCAAAGAAGCGGCTAAATACGGTGTAACTGTCAGCGATGTAAAAGTAGATTTTACAAAAGTTCAGGAAAGGAAAAAAGCAGTTACCAAACAGTTGGTAAATGGAATAAAAGGACTTTTGGCTGCAAATAAAGTTAAAGTAGTTACAGGCGAAGCATATTTTGTAAGTAAAAATGCGGTTGAAGTTAAAACAAATAAAGGAAGAGAAACTATAAAAGCTGATAAATTTATTATTGCAACAGGCTCTCTTCCTGCTAAGCCACTAATTCCTGGAATTGATTCAAAACAATGCATTGATTCAACGGGGGCCTTAGAACTTTCAGAAGTTCCACAGTCCATGGTTATTGTGGGCGGAGGAGTTATAGGAATTGAAATTGCAACCTTGTACAATGCTTTTGGATGTAAGGTAACCGTGGTTGAAATGCTGGATGAAATATTGCCTATGATGGACAGCGAACTTACGAAAATGATCCGCAGTAAACTAAGTAAAAAAGGTGTTGAAATATATACAAGTGCCAAGGTACTTTCCTTTAAGGATGTAGGTGTAAATATTGAAGTTACCGTTGAAATGAAAGATGGTACAAGGAAAGTGTTCACAGGAGAAAAAGCACTTATTTCCATCGGAAGAAGAACTAATACAGAAGTACTTAAGTTGGAAAAAGCAGGAATCAAGCATGATAGAGGAAGAATTATCGTTAATGATAAATTAGAAACTAATGTTCCTGGAATTTATGCTGTTGGTGACTGTATAGGTAAAATAATGCTTGCACACATAGCATCAGCCCAAGGCGAAATAGCTGCAGAAAATGCACTAGGCCAAAACAATGTATTTGACAGCAAGACTAATCCTTCTTGTGTATATACAAAACCTGAGTTTGCAACAGTGGGATTAACTGAAGAAGCAGCCAAAGCTCAGGGTGTAGATTACATTGTCGGCAAATTCCCCTTAGCAGCGAATGGTAGAGCGATGATTATGGGAGAGGAGGGCATGATTAAAATAATAGCAGGCAAGAAATATAAAGAAATCTTAGGAGCTCATATTGTTGGTCCAAGGGCAACGGATATGATTGGAGAGTTCTCATTAGCTATCGGAATGGAGGCTACAATAGATGAAGTTATTGCAACTATTCATGCACATCCAACAGTTGCCGAAGCAATGAGGGAGGCTGTTTTAGCAGTTGATAAAAGAGCAATCCACATACCCAACAGATAGAGCTATAACTAAGAATCAATTTTTTGAGTATTTTCTAAGTAAAACTATAGGAGGTTATGATGTTAAAGTATAGTAAAGATTTACTAAAAACATTTTATTACAAGATGTATAAAATACGAAGATTTGAAGAAACAGTAGAAAAATATTTTCTTGACGGAGAAATACCAGGTTTTATTCATTTGTACATAGGTGAAGAAGCTATTGCAACTGGCGTATGCACACTCTTAGACAAGAATGACTATATTGCCAGCACCCACAGGGGACACGGTCATACAATTGCAAAAGGCGCTGATTTAAACAGGGTTATGGCTGAAATTTTTGGGAAGAAAACAGGTAGCTGTAAGGGCAAGGGTGGTTCCATGCACATTGCCGACTTTTCTGTCGGAATGTTGGGAGCCAACGGTGTTGTTGGAGGTGGATATAACCTGGCAGCAGGAGCAGCACTGGCAATTAAGAAGCAAAAAAGGAACAATGTATCAGTAGTTTTCTTCGGGGATGGAGCTTCTAATAGGGGAACATTTCACGAAGCAATGAATTTAGCCTCTGTGTGGAAACTACCTCTTATATTCGTTTGTGAAAATAATCAGTGGGCATCTACAACACCTTATAGAACATCTACATCTGTAGAAGATATTTCCTTACGAGCCATAGGATATAACATGGAAAGGAAGATAGTAGATGGAAATGATGTATTTGATGTATACGAAGGATTTAAAGAAGCACTAAATTACGTGAAATCAGGGAAAGGTCCCTACTTTATAGAAGCTAAGACTTATAGAATTAAAGGCCACTTTGTAGGGGATCCGGAATTGTACAGAACCAAGGAGGAAGTTCAGAAAGTTTTTAGAGAAAACGACCCTATTAAGCGATTTGAAGAAAAAGTATTAGGTGAAAATTTATTAGATGAAGTAGAGCTAAAAGAAATCAAAGATAGAGTAGAAATAGAGATAGAAGAAGCACTGAAATTTGCTTTTGAAAGTGAATATCCTGAACCACATGAACTTTACGAAGATTTGTATGTATAGGAGGAAGTTATGAGAAAAATTACATTTGCACAGGCTACCTTAGAAGCAACTGCCGAAGAAATGAGAAGAGATAGTAGAGTTTTTGTACTTGGCGAAGATATCGCCAGACAAGGTGGAATATTCGGTCAATTCAAAGGTCTTGCCCAAGAATTCGGTCATGACAGAATAATGGATACACCAATTTCAGAAACAGCAATCATTGGAGCGTCAGTAGGAGCTGCAATGGCAGGCATGAGACCGGTTGCAGATATGCACTTTGCAGATTTTATGGGTGTTGCAATGGACGAATTATTTAACCAAATGGCAAAAATACGATATATGTTCGGCGGACAAACCACCGTTCCCATGGTAGTAAGAGCACCTGATGGTTTAGCTTCCAGTGCTGCAGCGCAACATTCTCAAAGTATCGAAGCGTGGTTTATGAATATACCAGGTATTAAGGTCGTTGCTCCGTCAAATCCTGCAGATGCAAAGGGATTATTAAAATCCGCCATTAGGGACGATAATCCAGTAATATATTTTGAAAATAAAATATTGTACAAAGAATCAGGAGAAGTACCTGAGGGAGAATACCTAACACCTATAGGTAAAGCAAAAGTTGTTAAAGAAGGTAAGGACATAACCATCATATCTTATTCAATTGGTATGAAAGATGCCTACATAGTAGCAGAAATTCTAGAAGATAAAGGGATAGAAGCAGAAATAGTAGATTTAAGAACCTTAGTACCTTACGATAAGGAAACAATACTTGAGTCTGTAAAGAAAACAAATAGATTGGCAATAATCCATGAAGCGGTAAAACAAGGGGGGGCAGGAGCTGAAATTGCAGCCTTTGTAGCTGAAAATGCTATAGAATACTTGGATGCTCCAATAATGAGGTTTGGTGCACCCTTTGTACCAGTACCCTTCTCACCTCCATTAGAAAAAGCCTACAGATTAAATTCAAAGAAAATTGCAAAAGATATTTTGGTTAACTTTAATTATTAATCTCCTCCTCATTTTTAAAGCTCTTTGTCATTGTTGGGGTTTTCAAACCCCATTCCGCCCAACAATCTCTGTTCGTTTTGTTGGGCGGGGTTTTTTTATTGTCCATAGGCATATTGCTGATTAAAATCAATTGAAGACTTTAATACATTTGTTAAGCCGCTGTTTTCATAGTTATATCCCATATCAACCACAGTTATGTCCATATACTCGGTATCATGAAGCAAGTCAATATCTTCCCCTACGGTACCGTCATCATTGATAATTCGCACTAAGGGTCTGGATACATTTTCAGGGTAATTCCTGATTACAACAGCTAACTGGTTATTGCTTAATTTGACAAATGTTCCAACAGGATAGGCAACAATAATTTTCATAAAATGTTGTAATATTTCATAATCAAAATGCTTGTCACCACATCCCATTAAATATTCTACAACTTCATTTGGAAAAACAGACTTTCTGTAGGGTCTGTCGGAAGTTAAGGCATCGTATACATCGCTTATGGACAATATCTTTGCGTAAAAATTTATATTATTATTACTTTTACCGTGAGGGTAGCCTGTACCGTCAATTTTTTCATGATGGTCCTCAATAGCTCTTAAAACTTCCGTTGATACAAGGTATTTTAATTGTTTCGTTGCATTTACAGGATGTTCTTTGATAATCTCATATTCTTCATTTGTAAGCTTACCCGGTTTATTAAGTATTTCTTTTGGTATTAACATTTTACCTATATCGTGTAGCATACCTGCCAATCCTAATTCATTGAGTCTTTGTTCGCTTAGCCCTAGGGATATTCCCGTAGAAATACTCAGTATGGCAGAGTTTAGACAGTGTTGAAATGTGTAAGTATCATAGTTCTTAAAGTCTATTACATTGTATGCTAAACTATCTTTATGCAACAATTCTGTTACAATGTTATTGACAATAGAGGACAATTTCTTGATCATATAAGGGGATACTTTGCCTGAGCTTAGTTTAAACTCATAGTAAGTATCACGAATTTCTTTTAGTGCTTTAGTTTTTAAATTATCACTAATATAAGGTTCTATATTAATATCAGAAAAGGCTTCGCTTTCTATGTAAACTCCCTCTATCTTGTGATACTTGATTCTATTGATATAAGTATTGTTTAGAACTTGCCCTTTCACCAACATAAGGGAGCAAAAATTGTTGCTGCTATATAGGTAAAGATCTTTTGCCAATATCATACCGGGTTTAAGGTATTTCGTTGTAATGTATAGCATGAGTCTCTCCATTCAGTGAAATCTAAGTAATTATATCACATGATTTTACATAATTCTACATTATTTTGACAAATTCTCCAAATAAATACCCTGCTAAATAAAAAAGTTATGTACTATATTATATTTTATATTCTATATTGTTTATACCAGATTCGGCTGGGTATAAAAATGATTGCAGTAAGTTTGAGAAAAATGAGTTGTTGGAGCAAAATTCGACAATATGCATCAATTGAATGTAATATAATTACATTTATGAGATTTTTCGATACTTATACATAGAAAGGGGTGATAAAGTTGAAAAAGGGAAGGGTTATTTCTTTTCCAAGAAATATCAAGATTGAAAACCCCGTGAATTCCCTTAATGTGGTGGCTAAAGACGCAGAAGCAGAAAAAGTATTAAATGTATATGAAAACCATGATGAATATAGAAGTATAGTAGATGCTGTAAATAAGCCATTGAATATTATTCATGGCAACACACAATTACTTGAACTTCTTATAGAAAAGGAAAATATAACAAGTAATTATCAATTAGATCGGTGTATGGACTCTATTAAGCAAAACTGTTACAAGCTGACTAAGATGATAAATAATATAATAGAAATACAAAAAATCGTCACTAAAAAGTTTAGTTTGTGTTACAACGTTGTAAATATTGTAGAAATGGTAGAAAATACAGTTTTAAACGTGCCTAAAGTTATTAAAGATAAGAAAATTATCTTTGATACGAATCTTGAGGAAAAGTTTATACTTTGTGATGTGGAAAAGATTCAAAAATCCATTCTAATATTATTAGGGACTGCTGTAAGGTTTTCCAATGATGAAGATATAATTGTAAAATTAAAGGGTAAAGATAGCTATATTAATATAATTATTTCTTTTAAAAACAAAGATAGCAAAGACTTGAATTATATTATAAATAAAATGGACAACCTTAGTACAGAATGTCACGACGATATTTCCATAGGTTTTCACATATGCAAAGCCATCGTAGGATTTCACGAGGGATCTATTGTTGTTGGAGGAACAGAAGATGAAATTAGTTTCAATATAGAACTGCCTTGCGGAGATAGGGAACCCATATATTATCTATATGGAAACAACAAAATAACTAACAATGAAAACACCATAGAAAAAATAAAGATTGAATTTTCTGATATAGAGTAATTAAACTGCTTATGGGCAGTTTTTCTTTTTCTTGCAAAATAATCAAATTTATAATAGTATTATCCTTAGAATGGAATGATATATAGGAGCACCTTTCTGCCATATAATAAAAAGAAATCTGCTGCATATCAATAAAGGAGGTAGTTATGTCGATTTTAGCAAGTTATATCTTACCCCATCCTCCCTTGATTATTCCCCAGATAGGGAAAGGTGAGGAAAGAAAAATTCAGAAAACTATTGACTCCTATGAGAAAATTGCAAAAGAAATAGCTGAGATTAAGCCGGATACAATAATTATAACCACTCCTCACTCAGTAATGTACTCAGACTATATTCATATTTCACCGAGTAAAAAGGCATGGGGAAGTTTTCGGGATTTTGGTTACGGAAATATTACTATTGATGTAGAATACGATGAAGAATTAGTAAGAGAAATTTCAGAAGAAGCAGAAAGGGAAGGAATTCCAGCAGGAACCCTAGGTGAAAGAGATAAGAATTTAGACCACGGCGTCATGGTGCCCTTGTTTTTTGTAAACAAGTATTATACAGATTATAAACTTGTACGAATATCTATTTCTGGACTGTCCTACTTAGACCATTACAAATTCGGCAAATGTATAGGTAAAGTTACAAATAATAAGGATAATAAAGTTGTTTTCATTGGCAGTGGGGATTTATCTCATGTACTTAAAGCCGAAGGTCCTTATGGTTTTAGAAAAGAGGGACCTATATTTGACCAGGAAGTAACCACTATAATGAAAACAGGAAACTTTTTGGAATTACTTAAATTTGATGAAGATTTTTGTGAATTAGCTGCTGAATGTGGACTACGCTCCTTTATAATAATGGCAGGAGCTTTAGACGGTAAAAAGGTTGACTCCAAACTTCTTTCCTATGAGGGACCTTTTGGAGTAGGTTATGCAGTCGCATCTTTCCTAGTCAGGGGAAATGACAAAAACAGGCATTTTGATGAAATATTTATTAAGGAAGAAATGGAAAGGGTTGAAAAATTAAAGAAGGAAGAAGACGAATATGTAAAACTTGCCCGTAAAAGCCTTGAAAGTTACGTAATGAAGGGTAAAATAATCACCAGACCAGATAATTTAAGTCCTCAACTAACTAAGAACCGTGCAGGAGTATTTGTATCATTAAATTTGGACGGAAAATTAAGAGGCTGTATTGGAACCATATCTCCTGCAAGAGATTGTATTGCAGATGAAATTATTTATAATGCCATTAGCGCTGGCACCCAAGATCCCCGTTTCAATCCCGTTATTGAAGAAGAGTTACCTAGACTGACATATAGTGTAGATGTATTGGAAGAAGCAGAAAGGGTTAAATCTTTAGATGAATTAGACCCACAGGAGTACGGCGTAATAGTTTCGAATGGTTCTAGAAGAGGGTTGCTGCTACCTAATTTAAATGGAGTAGATACTGTGGAAAAACAGCTTTCCATAGCCTTGCAAAAAGCAGGTATTTCACCAAAAGAAAACTATACTATAGAAAGATTTCGGGTGGTGAGACATAAGTGAAAGTTCAGTGCCAAATTTGTCCCCATCACTGTAAATTAGAAGAAAATCAAAGAGGGTTATGCAGGGGAAGAGGCAATGTAAATGGTGAAATTGTAGCTTTAAATTATGGACTGATTACAAGTATTGCTTTGGATCCCATTGAAAAAAAACCTTTAAGAAACTTTTATCCCGGAAAAAACATACTGTCCATAGGTAGCTTTGGCTGTAATTTAAAATGCCTCTTTTGTCAAAACCATCAAATATCCATGGTATCTGAAAATGATATTCCTGTAAAAAAACTATCACCGGAAGAACTAATAGAGATTGCCATAGATTTAAAACCAAGGGAAAATATAGGCATTGCCTATACTTACAACGAACCCCTTATAGGGTATGAATACCTAAGAGACTGTGCCAAGTTGGCAAGAGAGAACAATTTAAAAAATGTAGTAGTTACAAACGGTTTTTTTTGCCAGGAACCTATGAAAGAACTGCTACCCCATATAGATGCTTTAAACGTTGACTTAAAAGGATTTAGTGATGATTTTTACAAAAAAGTAGGTGGGAAATTAGATACTGTAAAAGACTTTATAGAGCTTGCGGCAAGATATTGTCATGTGGAGGTTACCACCTTGATTATTCCAGGAGAAAATGACAAGGAAGATGAAATAAGAGAACTTTCAAAATTTTTGGCTTCTATAAATCCTGACATACCTCTACATATAACAAGGTTCTTTCCTAACTATAAGATGATGGATAAAAGGCCTACTGAAATAAAAACCATTTTTCGTCTTGCCAATATTGCAAGAAAAAATCTTAAATATGTTTACGAAGGGAATTGTAGATAGCCCTATTGTTTAAAAACCTAAATAATTAAGGATGTAGTTATGAATATTATGAACAGATTTTTAAAAGGAATTGCTTTAGGAGCAGGGGCAATAGCTCCCGGTGTCAGCGGCGGTGCATTAGCTGTAATTTTTGGATTATATGATAAAATTACATACTTCATTGCCAATTTTACTGAGAATTTCAAAGAAAACCTTCTTTACTTTCTCCCTGTAGGCTTAGGTGGAGTTACAGGAGTTTTATTATTTTCGAAAATTATAGAATATTTATTCAAATATCATGAAATTGACGTAAGATACGCTTTTACAGGGCTTATGTTAGGGACAATTCCCTCAGTTGTTCATCAAGCTAATAAGAAGGGTTACAGAAGAAAGTACCTTATTCCATTTTTTCTATTGTTTACTTTAACCGTGGTGGTTGTCTTCATTGAAAACAATTATGAAGGTTTTGTTAAATCCGTTGAAACTACGCCCTTAAAAAATATTTTTTACGGTTCAGTTGTAGGATTCGGTACCATTGTGCCAGGAATTAGTGCTTCTCTTATTCTTATGTACATTGGTGCCTATGAAGTAGTTATAAAGGCAATTTCAAATATACAAATAGATATTTTGTTCTATTTAGGAATAGGATTTGCTTTAAGCATCTTATTGTTTGCAAAGTTAATTTCTTTCCTCTTTGAAAGGGCTTATGGCTTTACCTACTATGCCATAATGGGTTTAGTGGTTGGTTCCATTATATCTATATTCCCTGGATATGAGCTGAGTCTTGGGTATGCATACAAATTAATTCTAATGATTGCATGTTTCATAATTTCTTACTCTCTTAGCAAAATGACTATTAATACGGGCAAGTGACTAAATATAGAAAAAATAAATTAGTATTTCCAATACGTAATAGCAATGAAAAAAATACAAAAATTGTAAAAAGTCATTGACTACGGTTCCTGTAGGTAGTATAATTGACTAAGGAAAATGTTTTAGGAGGTAAATTGGTGTTTAGTGGGGTTATACAATAATTAAGTTGCCTAAAAGACATTTTCTTTATTTTTATTCTATAAGGAGGATTTATTTATTATGCTTACCTTTATGATTGGAATGTTAATTCTAGTCGTCGGCGGATATTTATACGGAAACTATTGCGAAAAAGTTTTCGGACCCGATGACAGAGAAACTCCGGCAATTACTAAAGCAGACGGAGTAGACTTCGT
>DURT01000049.1 GCA_012843025.1 Tissierellia bacterium
TAATTTAGAAGATGGAGATTTATATGGTACAGGTGCTAAAGTTAAAACCTATGGAAATGCTTTGGAAGCATCTCAAGATTTATTGACAGGAAGAATTGATGCAGTTATTATTGATAAATTACCTGCAGAAGAAATCGTAAAAAATAATAGTGATAAGCTAACAAGTGTTAAGTTCGGTGAAATAAGCGAAGCGTATGGTATAGCAGTTGCGGAAGGAAATAATGAATTACTAAATTCTATAAATTCAACCCTTCAAAGACTTTTAGATGAAGGTAAAATAGAAGAATTTATAGAAAACCATTCAAAATAAATGAGTAAAAGGCGGTCAGCTAAGACTCGCCTTTTGAATTACCATGGAGGATAGGACAGAATGAATTTAAACAGTGTTTATGAACAGCTATTAATTAATTTTAATAAGACTTTTGTTCAAGAAGCAAGATACAAGTTATTCTTGACAGGTATTAAAAATACGATAATAATTGCATTCTTCGCTACTGTAATAGGTATTGTAATAGGACTTTTCGTAGCAGTAATAAGATATAGTGCTAAAACTAATAAGAAACTTTTCGTATTTGACAAAATATGCAGCTTGTATGTTGCGGTTATAAGGGGTACTCCTGTTGTGGTACAGCTTTTGATTATGTATTATACTATTTTTTCTAATATGGACAACTCTGTGTTTATTGCAATTATAACTTTTGGAATAAATTCAGGAGCATATGTGGCCGAAATTGCTCGTGCAGGAATAGAATCTATCGACAAAGGTCAAATGGAAGCAGGATTATCCTTAGGGCTAAACAGAAATAAAACAATGTTTTTAATAATTTTACCCCAGGCAATAAAGAATATTTTACCTGCTTTGGGCAATGAGTTTATTGCACTTTTAAAAGAAACTTCCGTTGTAGGATTTGTTCCCGTTATTGATTTGACTAATGCAGGAAATATAGTAAGGAGCAGGACATTCGACCCCTTCTTTTCCTTGTATGCAGTTGCTGTAGGTTACCTTGTAATGGTTTTAGGCTTGGGAGCAGTGCAGAAAAAACTTGAAAGGAGACTTTCTCAAAGTGATAGAAATTAATAAGCTCAATAAAAAATTCGGTAATAACCACATTATAAAAGATGTGAGTTTAAAAGTAAATAAAGGTGATAAAGTTGTAATCATAGGTCCTTCCGGTTCAGGCAAGAGTACCTTGCTAAGGTGTATGAATCTCTTAGAGGTTCCTGATTCAGGCAGTATAATTTTTGAAGGTCAAGATATTACTTCTAAGGAATGTAATATAAATAAGGTAAGACAGAGGATGGGAATGGTTTTTCAGCACTTCAACCTGTTTCCTCATTTGACAGTAATGGAAAATATAACCTTGGCTCCCGTTAAATTAAATATTCTGACAAAAGAAGAAGCAGAAAAAAATGCATTAAAGCTACTAGATAGAATAGGGCTTTATGATAAAAGAAACGAATATCCTGCTAAGCTTTCAGGTGGTCAAAAGCAAAGGATAGCCATAGTGCGCTCCCTTGCTATGAAACCTGCTATAATGTTGTTTGATGAGCCTACTTCTGCCCTTGACCCGGAAATGATAGGAGAAGTTTTGAATTTAATGAAGGAATTGGCTGATGAGGGTATGACAATGGTAGTTGTTACTCATGAGATGGGTTTTGCTAAAAGTGTTGCTAATAAAGTATTATTTATGGATGAAGGTCAAATTATTGAAGAAAATAATCCTCTTAGCTTTTTCTCAAACCCTGTTCACGAAAGGGCTAAAGAGTTTCTTTCTAAAATTTTGTACAGTGTATAAATAAGCATAACTTACGTGTTATTCAAATATTAGTAATGAAGAATTAATATAGTCCTTTTAAGAAACTATTTCTTAGGGGACTTTTTTTTAACCTTCAGTGGATTTTTCCTTATATAAAAATTGCGTGCCTCCACCTAAATTCTTATTATATTTATTTATATTTTATAAAATATATAGTATAGTATGATATATTAAAAAATAAAGATATTAAAACACTTTGTAGTATATGCGAAAAAGATGATTTAGAACTTACAAGAATTCGATATATAGTACTAAAGGAGAGTAGTTTATGGAATACAAGAAATATAGAATTAGCGAAGTTGCTAAACTATTAGACTTATCTTCAGAAGCTATAAGGTATTATGAGAATAAGGGGGTAATACAACCTGAAAGGGATGAGGAGACAGGATATAGATATTACGGGGGCTGGGATATACATATGTTAATTCGTGCCAGAACCTATAGACAATTAGGCTATACCTTAGATGAAACGGCTGATCTACTTAACAAGTTTGATAAAGTAGATATAGTATCATACTTGTCCAATAAAAAAGAAGAAATTGAAAAGGAAATAGAGCGAAGTAAACATCTCTTAGACTATTTAGATAAAGAGAAAGATAATATTATAAATTGTGATGAAATAACAGGGGTATACCAATTAGTGTATCGTCCTGAAATATATAGGCTCGAAATGCAAAAAGGATATGTTCTTTATCATGATAAAGAAATAAGACAAATAATAAATGATTGGATCGAAAAAATCCCTTTTGTTTTTTCCAGCACTTTATTTCCCTTGGAAAGTATTTATAAGGGTGAAGATTACTTTACCGTTGGATTAGGAATTTATAAAGAGTATGCGGAGTTGTTAGGAATCAAAGAATCAGAATATGTAAAGCTTTATCCGTCAAAGTTATGTATATTAACAGGAATACAAACTAAGTCCAGCAAAATTATATCTACTACCCTGTTACAACCTGCTGTAGAGTACATGAAGGATCAGGGAATTGTTTTAACAGAGGATGTTATAACTAAAAGCGTTTTAATGCGAAAAGTTAATGGAGAATATATAAATTGGCATCAGGCTTGGTTACCTTTTGAACGAAAAAAATGATAAAAAATATACATTGACTTTAAAGCTCCTTGAGACCTTATACTATGGCTAAACACAGAAATAAAAAAATATAAGAGTAAGAGAGGAGTTTAAAATTGAAAAAAATAATATCTTATGTGTTGATTTTATCAATGATTGCCACCATGTTAGTTGGGTGTGGTCAAACTAATAACGAAATGGACAAGCAAAACAATGAAGTCAATGAAGAAGTTCCCAGTACTTCTGAAACTGTGAAATTTAAGGCAGGTACTTATGTAGGCGAAGCTGAAGGTATGAAAGGACCTATAAAGGTAGAGGTTACTGTAGCTGAAGAAAAGATCACAGATGTAAAGGTATTAGAGCATGTAGACTCTGAAAGATTATTTAACTTTGCCAACGAGTCTATACCAGCTGCTATTGTGGAAAACCAAAGTATTGCAGTGGATGTAGTTGCAGGTGCTACCATGTCAAGTATAGGGATAATAAATGCGGTTAAAGATGCATTATCACAAACAGGTGTGGATTTAGAACTATTAAATGTTAAAAAGGAAAAACCTGCCTTAGTAAAAGGCGAAGATGAGTACTATGATGTTGTAGTTGCCGGAGCAGGAGCTTCAGGATTATCAGCAGCTATAGAATTAGGAAAAAATGAAGACTTAAATATATTAGTTCTTGAAAAAATGCCTTTTACTGGGGGTTCCCTTGCATTATCAGGAGGACTTTTCTGGACAGGAAACGGATCTAAATATGTAACTGAAGAAAGTTTTACACCAGAATCTCTTTTAGAATGGTTTGAGATGAGATCCGAAACTGAAGCAAATGCTCCTTTAGTAAAACACATTGCTGAAATCGCTGGTGAAACATTTGATTATCTTATAGATAATGGGGCACCTTGGGATGTGGACAGCGTAACTGAAACATATCCTGATTCCGGTATTTACAGATTTGAAACAAAAAGAGGAGCTACCTTGACTAAGTTTAGAGATGATGCCGCAGGAAATCAAGCTGCAGAATTCCTATATAATTTTGCAAAGGAAAAGGGAGCAGAGATAAGAATTGATTCAAAGGTAACTTCCTTAGTTGTAGAGGACAATGTTGTTAAGGGCGTTAATGTTGAAGACAGCGAAAAGGAATATACCGTATATGCTAAAAAAGTAATTTTAGCAACAGGCGGCTTTGGTAATAATCCAAAATTATTAAAAGAATTAGATCCAGATTCAGCTACTAAGTGGCCTTTCTTGGCAGCAGGATCCACAGGTGACGGAATTGAAATGACAAGGGAATTAGGTGTTGAAATTGTTGGTAACGGTGTAATGGCATATGAAGCATTGACTCCTAAAATGGGATATAAAGGTGAAGTAGGCAGTCTTGTTTGGGTACCGGAATTAATAGTTAACAAAGAAGGAAAAAGATTTGTGGATGAAACAGGTCAGAGTACGGATATAGCTTTACAAACATATTTGCAAACTGATGATATAAGCTTTGGTATCCATGATTCACAAGGAGACAGAGTTGAGGATTTTGAAAAGGGAGTTGAAATGGGCTTAATATATAAAGCCGATACTTTAGAAGAATTAGCTGAGAAAATTGGTATAAATAAAGAAAACTTTTTGGCAACAGTTGAAAAGTATAATGCCACGGTTTCTAACGGTACAGAAGATGAGTTCGGCAGCATACTTTCTCAAATGAAACCTCCAACAGAAGCACCTTTCTATGCCGTTCCTATCCGTGCTTGTATTATTGGAACAATGCCAGGACTAAAGGTTAATGAAAATTGTCAAGTTATCGGCGCAAATGGAGAACCTATTGAAAACTTGTTTGCAGCTGGGGAATTAATGTTTGGAAATATATTTAACAGAGTATATCCTGCAACGGGAACTGCTGTTGCATTAGCCATATATACAGGAAGAATTGCAGGGGAAACAGCGAATAATCAAATAGTAAAATAATATAATAGTAGAAATTAAGGGAGCTGAGAATTAGTGGTTGTTTAATCACTAATTCTACAGCCCCTTTTGTTTTAATGCTTGCAAATAAGTTCAATGTAACATATTATAAAAATACATACAATATTTAATACGAAAAAACATATGATTAAATTTGAAAATTCTGAGAATATTGGAGTAAGCTTGCACGCCCAACAAATGTATGCTGATGATGCTATGTGTATAATTGAAATTATTTTGTTCAGAGGGAACAGGTATTGGAGGGAAAAGTATGAGTCAAGTTATAATTCAAGAGTGTAAAGACTATATTGTAGAGGACATAATAGAAAAGGTGAACAATGGTGTTGATAGGTTAGGTGGTTGGGACAAATTTGTAAAA
>DURT01000050.1 GCA_012843025.1 Tissierellia bacterium
CATCAGATGCAGCCATATATGTTTTTCTGAGTTTTCTGATAAATATAAATAATAAAATGCTCAATAAAATAAAAATAGGAACTCCTATCATAAATTGAGCCTTTATTTTTGTAAAAAAAGTTTCTGTGTATCCTACTTCTTTAAACCATAAGTAATCTGTGACAAATCTTACTATACTGCCAAAAGAGTTCAGTACTATAAATATTATTGCCACAATCCCCATGAGGAAAAACTTGCCTTTCTTTTTCATATTCGCCTCCTTCTACTTAAAAAATTCTATTCTTAATTTTTCCAATGATCTCTTTTCTATTCTCGATACTGTCATTTGGGATATATTTAATTCCTTGGCTATATCGCTTTGAGTTTTGCTTTCGTAGAATCTTTTGATAATTATATTTCTTTCCAGTTCATTCAATTTTTCCATAGATTTTTTTATAAAATCTTCATTTTCGATGTATGTATAATATTTATCCTCAAACCCTAGTACATCCATTAAAGATATATCATTGTCATCACCGCTGATATCAAATTTCTCATCAAGGGACTGAGAATTAAACATTTTTCCAGCTTCAAAGGCTTCTAATACTTCCTCTTCCGTAGTATTTGCATACTGGGCAATTTCTTTGATAGTTGGTGCTCTGTGTAATTGGTTTGACAGTATGTTGCTGTATTCATTTATTTTTTTGGATAATTCCTGTATTTTTCTGGGAACTTTAATAGACCAACCCTTATCTCTGAAATATTTTTTTATTTCTCCCAATATGGTGGGTGTGGCAAAACTTGTAAATTCAAACCCCTTGGTAACATCAAATCTTTCAATTGCATAAATTAAACCCATACATGCAATTTGGTAAATATCTTCATGTTCAATACCCTTGTTAATGTATTTTCTGGAAATTATTTCTGCCATATATTTATATTTTTCAAAAATTTGATTTCTTACTTCTATATCTTTAGTTTTTTTATAGAGTAAGAATAAGTCTAAATTCTTTATATTTTTGGTGTTGTTTTTAGTTTTATTCATGTTATCAACGCCTATTATTTATTTTTTCAAAGGTTATTGTTTTGTTTTTATAATCAATATTGTAATTATCTGCCAAACAATCAATAATCATAAGAGACATTTGATTCTTAGTATCTATGCTGGGTAGTGTACCTTCATTTAAATCAACAACTTTTATTACAACTTTATTAGTATAGATTTCATAAGTAATTTCAAAACCTTCTGTATCGTTTTCAATATTATTGATAAAAAATGTACATATTTCCGAAATAATTACTTTTATATCCTCAATTTCATCTACATTAAATTGATTTATATTTACTAAGGCGGAGGTTGTCAATCTAATGGTGCTCATATACTGAATTTTCTTGGGTATTTTTAAAATTATATTATCCATTTTTTCACTCCCGGATATTAAATACTTTGTTTAAACCTGTAATGTCAAAAAGTTTGTAAATATTGGGTTTTAAATTGGTTATTTCGAACTTTAGATTATTTTCCTGAATTTTTTTGTAAATGCTCATTAAAACACCTAGTCCAGTACTGTCTATATACTCTAATTTTTCTCCATTAATAATTATGTTTTTCTTTGTTTCAATCAGTCCAAATACCTTATTTTTAAGTTCAGGAGAAGTATATATATCTACTTCTCCTATGGGTAAAATTTCTATGGTACTGTCCAAGTTTTTTAATTCAATTTTTAAAGACATAGTATCCTCCATTATTATTCTTTTTCATCTTCATCTTCAGAATAAATCTTTGCCATTGAAGCAACTTTGTCACCTTCGTCTAATCTCATTGCTATTACTCCTCGAGCATCTCTTCCCATTATGGAAATACTTGTTGCATGTATTCTGATTATGGAACCGTTGATGCTTAGCAACATGACGTCATCTTCTTTTTCAACTATTAAGGAATCAACTATTAACCCTGTTTTTTTGTTTATATTGTGGGCCTTCATTCCTTTTCCGCCCCTTTTCTGTTTTCTGTATTCCTGAGACAGGGTTATTTTAGCATAGCCATTTTCTGTAACAGTTAAAATATGTTTATTTTCATCGCTTTTCTTAATAATGCACATAGATACTAATTCATCATTTTCAGCTAAGGTTATAGCCTTTACTCCCATAGTATTTCTACCAGTTTCACTTACGTCATTTTCGTGGAATCTTATACCTTTGCCATACTTGGTAACGATGAATATATCTTTTGTTCCATCAGTTTTATTAACACTTATTAACTCATCATCTTCAGCAATTTTTATGGCTACAAGACCAGTCTTTCTGTTAGAATCAAATTCACTTAACTTTGTTTTCTTTATTAAACCTTTTTTGGTTACGAAAACTAAGTATTCATCTTCATTAAATTCTCTTGTGGGAATTAAAGCCTTTACCTGTTCTCCTGGTTCAATATTAATTAAGTTAATAACGGCAGTTCCTTTTGCCTGACGTCTTGCTTCGGGAACTTCATAGGCTTTGATTCTGTACATTTTACCTTTATTTGTAAAGAATAATAAATAGTCGTGAGTAGAGGTTATATATAAGTCTTTTACAAAGTCTTCGTCCCTGGTGGTAAGAGCTGTTACTCCTTTTCCACCTCTATTTTGAGCTTTGTAGGTGTCCTCTGGAAGTCTTTTAATGTAGCCGAAGTTTGTCAGTGTTATTGCTACATTTTCTTCTTCAATTAAATCTTCTACACTGATTTCTCCTTCCTCAGCCACAATTTCTGTTCTTCTTTCATCATAATACTTATTTTTTATTTCTTTCAATTCATCTTTAACAATTTGGTCTATCAATAGTTTGCTATTTAATATTTCCCTATATCTGTTAATCATTTTAATTAATTCTTCATATTCATCGGCTAGTTTTTCTCTTTCCAGCCCCTGTAGACGCCTTAATCGCATATCAACTATGGCTCTGGCCTGAATTTCTGATAAATCAAAAGCCTTCATCAATCTTTGTTCTGCATCGTCGTAGGAAGAACGTATAATTCTTATAACTTCATCAATATTATCTATTGCCTTTATTAAGCCTTCAACTATGTGGGCTCTGGCTTCTGCCTTGTTTAAATCATATTGAGTCCTTCTGGTTATTATTTCCCTTTGATGCTCCACATAGTGATGGATCATTTCTTTTAAGTTTAAAACCTTGGGCTCATTATTTACTAAAGCAATCATAATAATGCTGAAGTTATCCTGCATTTGGGAAAGTTTGTACAAATGATTCAATACAATATTGGGATTGTAATCTCGTTTAACTTCAATAACAATCCTCATACCTGTTCTGTCACTTTCATCTCTTAGGTCAGATATTCCTTCGATTCTCTTATCTCTAACCAGTTCCGCTATTTTTTCTATTAATCTTGCTTTATTAACCTGGTAGGGAAGTTCTGTAACTAAAATTCGGCTTTTATTATTTTTCATTTCTTCTATTTCAACTTTAGCCTTTACCTTGATTATGCCTCTTCCCGTCATGTAAGCTTCTTTAATGTTGTCTCTTCCTTCAATTATAGCCCCTGTTGGAAAATCTGGACCCTTTATATACCTCATAAGTCCAGGAATATCAATATCAGGATTTTCTATATAGGCAATTATTCCGTTTATTACTTCCCCTAAGTTGTGAGGAGGTATGGAACTAGCCATTCCTACAGCTATACCCGATGATCCGTTTACTAATAGGTTGGGAAAACGGCTAGGAAGAACTACTGGTTCTTTTAAAGTTTCATCGAAATTAGGTCTGAAATCAACAGTATCTTTGTTAAAATCTCTGAGCATTTCCATTGCCATAGGAGAAAGGCGGGCTTCCGTGTAACGCATTGCTGCTGCTTGGTCACCGTCTACAGAACCGAAGTTTCCGTGGCCGTCTATTAAAGGGTAACGCATGGAAAAGTGCTGTGCCAATCTTACCATGGCATCGTATACAGCACTATCTCCATGAGGATGGTACTTACCCAAGACATCCCCTACTATACGGGCACTTTTTTTATGGGGTTTATCAGGTGAAAGCCCTAATTCACTGGCAGAATAGAGTATTCTCCTGTGTACAGGTTTCAGCCCGTCTCTTACATCGGGTAGTGCTCTCGATACAATTACCGTCATTGCATAGTCTAAATAAGACCTTTTCATTTCTTCGGTAATATTTACATTAATAATCTTGCTTTTATCGTTTTCGTTCATTTATTACCTCTCAGTCTATATGTCTAAATTCTTCACATACTTTGCATTCTCTTCGATAAATTCTCTTCTTGGAGCAACCTTGTCTCCCATAAGAATATTGAACATTTCATCTGCTTCTATAGCATCATCTTCAGTTATTCTTAATAAAATCCTAGTTTTGGGATTCATAGTTGTTTCCCAGAGTTGTTCCGGATTCATTTCTCCAAGACCCTTGTATCTTTGGATTTCAATTTTATCTCTTCCTATTTCATCCAATATTTTATTAAGTTCAGCATCACTGTAAACATATTGTTCAAATTTGCCTTTTTTTACTCTGTACAAGGGTGGTTGGGCAGCATATACGTGACCGTTTATAATTAAATCTTTCATATACCTATAGAAGAATGTAAGAAGAAGAGTTCTTATGTGGGCTCCGTCCACGTCAGCGTCCGTCATAATTATTATTTTGTGGTATCTTAACTTTGAAATATCGAAATCTTCTCCTATTCCGCAACCGAATGCAGTTATCATATTTTTAATTTCTTCAGAATTTAATATTCTGTCTATTCTTGATTTTTCAACATTTAATATTTTACCCCTCAAAGGAAGTATTGCTTGGGTTCTTCTGTCTCTTCCTTCTTTTGCAGAACCTCCTGCAGAGTTTCCTTCCACTATGCAAATTTCACAAAGTGCCGGATCTCTTTCTGAGCAATCTGCTAATTTACCTGGAAGAGCCATACTTTCAAGAGCTCCCTTTCTCCTAACTAATTCTCTCGCCTTCCTGGCTGCTTCCCTAGCCCTTGCAGACTTTAATGATTTTTCAACTATTGCCTTTGCAGTCTTGGGATTTTCTTCGCAGAATATACTTAAGGCTTCTCCCGTAATACTGTCAACTATTCCTCTTACTTCACTGTTACCTAACTTAGTCTTGGTTTGACCTTCAAACTGAGGATTAGTTATTTTAATAGAAAGGATTGCAGTAATACCTTCCCTTATATCTTCTCCTGTAATAGCAACATCATTTTCTTTTATTAAGTTTGATTTTTTTGCATAATCATTTATGGCTCGGGTAAGGGCTGTTTTAAAACCTACTAGGTGAGTTCCTCCCTCAATGGTATTTATGTTGTTTACAAAGGAAAAAATATTTTCATTGTAGGAATCTGTATATTGAATTGCCATTTCTACAATTACTCTGTCTTTCTCTCCTTCAGTATAGATAATCTCATTGTGAAGGGGTTCTTTTTTACTGTTTAAGTATTGAACAAATTCTTTAATACCCCCCTCATAATGAAATTCGTTCTTCAAATTTTTCCTTTTATCTTCAAGAATTATTTTTATTCCCCTGTTTAAAAAGGCTAATTCTCTTAATCGCTGTCTAATAATTGTGTAATTAAATTCTATAGTATCAAATATAGTTGAATCTGGAAGAAAGGTAATAGTTGTACCCGATTCATCGGTTTCACCTAAATATTCAACTTCTGATTTTGTAATACCTCTTTCAAATCTTTGTCTATATCTTTTACCATTCCAATTTACTTCTGCAATTAAATAATCGGAAAGAGCATTAACACAGGAAACTCCCACACCGTGAAGTCCTCCTGATACCTTGTAAGCATCATTGTTAAATTTTCCTCCTGCATGAAGGACTGTTAATACAGTTTCCAAGGTGGATTTACCAGTCTTTGCATTTTTTTCAATAGGAATACCTCTTCCGTTATCTTCAACTACAACGGAATTATCTTCATTTATAGTTACTCTTATAGTATCACAGAATCCGGCTAATGCTTCATCTATACTGTTGTCTACAACTTCATAAACTAATTGATGTAGTCCTCTTTCTCCTGTAGAGCCTATATACATTCCTGGTCTTTTTCTTACAGGTTCCAAACCTTCCAATACCTGTATCTGGTCGGCTCCATAGTGATTGTTATTTTTATCTGTCGCCATTTAATTCTCCTCTAATTAGTAATGTTTCTGATTTTTCCTTGGTTTATATAAAAGTTTTTCTTATCAAAGTTTTCAGTTAATATATTTAAATCAGTATCATCAGTGGTAGTAATAATTGTTTGAATACCTTCAATATGTTCTATTAGATAACTTTTCCTTTTATTATCAAGTTCTGATAATACATCATCCAAGAGTAAGACAGGATATTCTCCTATTTCATCTTTTATTATTTCGATTTCAGCTAATTTTAAGGCAAGAATAGCTGATCGCTGCTGACCTTGAGAGGCGAAATACTTACATTCCTTGTCATTGATTTTAATTATTAAATCATCTTTGTGGGGTCCAAACATAGATGAGCCTCTTTCAAGTTCATTTTTGAAATTATTTTTGATTTTTTCGTAAAAAATCTTCTTTATTTCGTCCTTCTTTAAATTATCAATATTTCCTAAATTAGTATAATAACTTATATTTAATTTTTCTTTGTTTCCAGTAAGATTTGAATGAATGTCAATGGCATATTTTTTTAAATTATTTATGTATTCATTTCTGTAAAGTATTATTTCTGTTCCTATGTTTACCAGGTAGTCGTTCCAAATACTTATAATATCTTTATTTTCACTGTTTGTATAGTAATTTTTTAATAAAATATTTCTTTCTGTAGTTACTTTTTTGTATTTATTAAGTAAGTATTTATATTTTGGTTTAATTTGGGAAATATCAATGTTAACGAATTTACGTCTTTCAATGGGACTCCCTTTAATTATTTTCATGTCATCGGGAGTAAATATTACATTGTTTAAAATACCTATCATTTCAGAGGTTTTATCTAGCTTTACGCCATTTATTAAAACAGTCTTCTTCTTGTTTTTTTCTAAATTTATTTCTATTTTAATGTCGTAATTATTTTTAGTTAAGTAGATTTCAATAGTACTTTTATTTTCAAAGAAATTTATTAATTCATTTTCACTGTTTAATCTGAAAGTTCTTCCAATGGAAGCAACATAAATTGATTCCATGAGGTTTGTCTTCCCCTGGCCGTTATCTCCAATAAAAATATTAAGAGACTTGTTTAACTCTACTTCAGCTTCTATAAAATTTCTGTAATTTTTTATTCTTAATCTATTTACTACCATTATTCCTCACAATTAAGGTGCATTTACAATTAAGTATTTTTCTCCGTTAAACTCTACAAGGTCCCCTGCTCGTAATTTTTTTCCACGTTGAAGAACAACTTCTCCGTTAACCTTAACTAATCCCTCTGCAATGACATTCTTTGCCATGCCTCCTCCGTCAACGGCATTTGCCAATTTTAACAGCTGGCTCAGCTTTATATATTCTGTTGTGATCTTTATTTTTTCCATAATTACCTCATTACCTCACTTCCGGACATTCAAGTAGGGGACATTTCATAGGGGTCCCCTAACCAATACGTACGGGAAGTACCATGTATATATAATTCTTCCCTTTTTCATCCTCTTCATTTAATTCATTAATAAAACAGGGATTATTTTTTCCAATCAAATTCAGTGTAATCCTTTCACTGTCTATTACTTTCAGGTAATCTAAAAGGTACTTGGAATTAAATCCAATCCTTATATCTTCCCCTTCCTTTTCAATAGAAATATTTTCTTCTACATTTCCATATTCAGAAGCAGAATTAATTTGCATATTAGAATCTTTAATATCTAAAATAATCAAATTATTCTTGTCATCTCTTGCTAGGAGGGAAGCTCTTTCTATACTTTCCTTTATATCTTCCGTGCTGACTTTTACAACTGATATATAATTATCTTTTATAATTCCTTCATAGTCAATAAATTTTCCTTCTAAAAGGTTTGAAATTATTATAGTATTTTCTATTTTAAAGGTAATATGACTTTCTGATACAGTTATTTCTATATCTTCTTCGCTTTCTTCAATAACCCTAAGAACTTCCATCAATGTTTTTGACGGAACTACAACTGAAATTTCACCATCATAATCTATAGCTTCTTTCTTTACTGCCATCCTGTATCCGTCAAGAGCTACAATCGTACATAAATTGTTTTTTATTTCTAGTAGACACCCAGTGAAAATGGGTTTAAAACTTTCCATTGCTGCAGCAAAATATGTATGTCTTATCAGTTCTTGAAGTATGTTTCCTTTAATTTTGAAAGTATTTCCTTCGTTATGGAAAGTATTGTCAGGATATTCAGAAGCTGAATTGCCCAAAATATTTATTTCAGAATTCAAGCATCTTATTTCCACCATGTTGTTTTCCATTGTTTCCATAAATACATAGGAATTTGAAGGCAATTTCCTTACGAAATCACCTATTAATTTAGATTGTACCACTATTGCTCCCTCTTCTTCTATTTCACAGGGAGAATATGTCTTGATTCCTAAATCTAGGTCTGTTGCTGTTAATACTAGCATATTATTTTTAGCTTCAATAAGAATTCCCGACAATATGGGAAGAGGGGATTTGGAAGAAACGGCTTTTTGTACGATATTAATAGATTTATTTAGTTCATTTTGGTTTATTTTTATTTTCATAATAGGCTCCTTTATAAAATAGTGTGGATAGATTTGAAAAAATTCTTATTAGAAATATATAAAATAATTATTAGTAATATCAGTAGGTGCTGTTAATTTGTTGAAAACCCTGTTTACCTTTTGATTTTCAATATTATTTATTAAATAAACTGTTGATTGTTTTAGTATTAGTACAGAAGTATAAAAGCTATTATTATTTTTATAAACATCTATTAACAGTTTGTCAACATATTAATTATTAAGCATTGAAATTAAATCATCTACATTTTTCTTTACTTCCTGACTGTTTTCCATTTCTTCTTCAATTTTATTATAGGCATGAAGAACAGTTGAATGGTCCCTTCCTCCAAACTCTTCACCAATTTTAGGAAGGGATAAATCTGTCAGTTTCCTTGAAATATACATGGCCAATTGTCTTGGATATGCAATATTTTTAGTTTTTTTCTTAGATACTAGATCTTCTACGGAAAGATTATAGTAATTTGCAACAATTTCTTTAATATCATTTATAGATACTTTTTTATTTTCGGATATTAGATGTTTCAGTGCTTCCTGGGCTAATTCCAAGGTAACTTCCTTTTTATTAGTCAGAGAAGCGTAGGCATAAATACGAATAAGTGCACCTTCTAATTTTCTGATATTTGATTGTATATGTTGCGCTATATAGGATATTACTTCATCAGGTATATTGTAGTTTTCTGCTTCGGCTTTTTTTCTTAATATTGCTATTCTTGTTTCATAATCAGGGGGCTGTATATCAGCAATAAGTCCCCATTCGAATCGTGATCTCAGCCTGTCCTCTAATGTGGGAATTTCTGAAGGAGGGTTATCGCTGGATACGATAATTTGTTTATTGGCTCCATGCAGTGCATTGAAAGTATGGAAAAATTCTTCCTGGGTACTCTCTTTTCCCGCAATAAATTGTATATCATCTACTAAAAGAACATCTGCTCGGCGATATGTATTTCTGAATTCTTCGTTAGTACCATCTTTAATGGAATTAATAAGATCATTTGTAAATTTCTCTGAGGTTACATAAAGTACATAGGCATCAGGATTATTATCTAAAATATAATGACCGATAGCATGCATCAGGTGTGTTTTTCCAAGTCCAACTCCTCCATATATAAACAAGGGATTGTATGCTGTTGCTGGTGCTTCTGCAACTGCTAAGGATGCAGCATGAGCAAAACGGTTGCTGTTTCCTATTATAAAATTGTCAAATCTGTACTTTGGATTTAGTTTTCTGTCTTTGTTCAATGAGTCATTAACTTCATTATTATTGTCTTTTTTTACATCTTGATCTATATTTTCCCCCGGGATTGTAAATATTAGTTCAATTTCTTTCTTTAAAACATAATTAAATGCGTTTTTCAGGAAATTGTAATGTCTTTTTCTTATTGTATTTCTTAAAAAATCATCTGCTGCTTCCAAATAAACAGTGTTATTTTTATATGCAACTATTTTAAGAGGTTTAAACCAAGTATTAAAGCTTACTTGATTGGTATCTTCCTTTACAATTTCCAATACCTCGTTCCACAATTCTTCAAAATTCATATTTTCCTCCGGTGTATAAAAAAATTAACAGTTTGTTGATAAAAGTAAAGAATAACTACTAATTTAGAAGATATTAACAAGCTGTTTATAGATATATTTACAAGTGATTTAATTGTATAATGAATAAAATTAAAATTTTAATAACAAGTTGTCCATAGGAAATTCTAGTAAAAAAAGTTATCCACAGATAATACAATATTATCATTTTTTATCCACAATTTCAATTAATTTTAGAATATTTTAAAAAATAATTGCATTAAAGTAAAAAATGTAGTATATTACAATAGCTATAGTAATGAATATTTTCGATTTTGTAAGTGAAACTAATATAGAATAGGGACACACTTTCTTAGAAGGTGAGTCTAAATTTTAGTTGTTGACATAAATATTTAAAAATAATATAATTGAAAAATATGAAATTTTAAATATTTATTTATAGATATCTGTATACAAGGAGGTGTTTTCGTTGAAAAGAACTTATCAGCCAAAAAGAAAACAGAGAAGCAGAGAACATGGATTCTTAAAGAGAATGAGAACTAAGTCAGGAAGAAATGTACTAAAGAGAAGAAGGGCAAAAGGAAGAAAAAGATTGTCAGCATAAGGCCGCATAAGTGGCCTTTTATTCCATGTAAGCAGTAAAGGATTTACAATGATAATATTAAAAAAAAATAATGAATACAAATCTGTATATAATTGTAACAATTCTACATCAGACTATAACTTAGTATTGTTCATAAAGAAAAATAATTTCGGTTATAATAGGTTCGGCTTTACAGCAGCTAAAAAAATCAAGAAAGCAGTTTCAAGAAATTTACTTAGAAGAAGACTGAAGGAAATAGTTAGATTAAATGAACATTATTTAATAGAAGGCTATGATATTGTACTTATGGCAAGAGTAAATGCTGTTGAATCCGATTATAAAAGTCTTGAAAAATCTTTCAAGAAACTTATAAAAAGAAAAAAGTTATTCAAAGGTGATTCCCATCAGTAAAATTTTAATATTCATTATTAGAATATATCAGAAGTTTTCTTCTAAGTCTGGTGTAAGACATTGTAGATTTTATCCAACTTGTTCACAATATTTTGTTGAAGCATTAGAAAAATACGGGTTTTTTAAAGGTTCATACTTGGGTATAAGGAGAATTTTAAGATGCCATCCGTTTAATCCGGGAGGATATGACCCTTTAAAATAGGAGGATAGGAATGAATTTAGATTTTTTAGCAATACCCATAGGTATGCTTGTGAAATTAATATATAACATGGTGTCTGTTTTAGATTCAAAATATCTTTCAGCTTATGCCATATCCATTATAATTTCCACAATTGTATTTAAATTAATAATATTACCTTTAACATTGAAGCAAACAAAATCAATGAAGAAAATGCAGGAACTTACTCCAAAAATTCAGGAATTACAAGAAAAGTATGGAAAGGATCCTCAAACACTGCAAAGAAAGCAATTAGAATTATATAAAGAAGCTAATTACAGTCCCTTTTCCGGATGTTTGCCTCTTTTAATACAGTTTCCCATACTGATAGCGTTTTTTTACGTTATAAGATCACCAGAAATATATGTGTTCAAGGATCAGGCTTTTTTTGATACTATTAACAGAACCTTTTTATGGATAAAAGATTTGGGATTTGCAGAAAATTATATATTTGAAAACGGAATGGTTAACGGAATATCCATGGGCAGTGTACCACTTCCTTTCATCGGTACAGCATTACCTGTATTGGCAGCTATTTCGGGACTAACTACCTATTTAACAACAAAGATGACAACACAGCCAGCAATGAACGAACAACAAGAATCTACTCAAAGAACAATGAGCATGATGATGCCTATAATGATATTCGTATTTTCCATGCAATTTCCCGCAGGATTAGCACTCTACTGGGTTGTATCTAATATTTTCCAATTTGTACAGCAACTTATTGTTTTAAATTCGTCCAAAAATCCAAAGGAGGAATTAAAATAGATGAAAAATGTAACTATAGAAAGACCTACCGTTGAAGAAGCAGTGGAAGCAGCTCTTAAAGAACTACAGGTTGAAAAAGATGATGTAGAAATTGAAGTTATAACGGAACCATCAAAGGGTTTTTTCGGCTTGGGAAGTAAGGATGCTAAGGTAAGGGTTACAGTTACCAATGGTCCCGAAGAAAGAGCAAAGAAATTTTTAGATATTTTACTTAAGAAGATGGATATAGAAGCCCTATATGAAGCTAAATATTCCGATAATGTTCTTAATGTTGATATAGTTAAAATTGGAGAAGAGGACAAGGGATTAGTTATAGGCAAAAGAGGTAAAAATTTAGATGAAATACAGTTTCTGATGAACTTAATGGTAAACAAAGGAAGAGAAAATTACATACGTGTAATTTTTAATGTTGAGGATTACCGATCAAAAAGAGAAGATACTTTGAAGAGGTTAGCTCTGAAAATGGCGGATAAATGCAGGTATTACAAGCACAAAGTAAGACTTGAGCCTATGAATCCTTATGAAAGGAGAATAATTCATTCAACTTTACAGGATGAAAAAGACATCATAACTTACTCAGAAGGTGAAGAACCTTATAGAAAAGTAGTAATAGATTTGAAATGACATAAAGGGGACATTAGTAGTAAGATGTCCCCATACGATAACCCTAGTAGGGTTATTTTTTTTAAAATATGTTAAATATATGTACTTTTATAAGAAATTAGGGTAAAATAGGTAAGGAATAACCAAAGATAAAATAGAAAACGGTGATAAAATGTTTGATGATACAATAGCTGCAATTGCTACCTTTCCCGGTAATGCAGGTATAAATATAATTAGAATAAGTGGAAAGGATGCATTGAAAATTGCAAAAAATATCTTTGTGGACAGAAACAAACAAAAAAAAGACAGTTTTAAACAAAGATATCTTCATTACGGATATATTGTGGATGAGGACAATAATATTATAGATGAAGTGTTGATATCCTATATGAAGGCACCTAACACTTACACCAAAGAAGATATTGTGGAAATTAATTGTCACGGTGGAATAATATCTTCCAAAAAAATATTAGACAGAGTTTTAAACCATGGATGCAGGGCTGCAGAAAGAGGAGAGTTTACAAAAAGAGCTTTTCTTAACGGAAGAATTGACTTAACTCAGGCGGAAGCAGTCCTTGATATAATTAATTCGAAAACGGATTACAGCCATGAAATATCTGTAAATCATTTGGAAGGAAGACTTTCTAAGGAAATAAATTCAGTTATTGATGAAATAATGAATTTACTGGCAAATATACAGGTAAATATAGATTTTCCCGAATATGATGAAGATGAAGTTACTATAGAAAAAGTCAAAAATTTATGCAATAAACTAATCCCCAAGTTGGATAAACTTATAAAGACGGCAGATACCGGCAAAATAATAAAGGAAGGTATAAAGACTGTAATATTAGGAAAACCCAATGTAGGAAAGTCATCTCTTATGAATTTTCTCTTAAATGAAAATCGGGCAATTGTGACAGAAATTCCAGGGACAACAAGGGATACTATAGAGGAGTATGTTAATATAAAAGGGGTACCATTAAGAATAATTGACACTGCCGGTATAAGAGAAACCCAGGATGAAGTAGAAAAAATAGGTGTTGAAAAAGCTTTAGAAAAAGTTAAGGAAGCTGATTTAGTTATTATGGTATTCGATTCTTCTAGGGAACTTGAAGAGGAAGATGAAAGAATTTTGGATTATATTAATAATAAAAAAGTAATCTATGTAAGAAATAAAACGGATCTGGAAAATAAATTAGATCTTTCTTCTTATGAAAAAATTCAAAATGAAATAATAAATATATCCGTATTACAAAATAAAGGTTTAGATGAAATAATAGACAAAATATATCAATTATTCTTTGAAGGACATCTAAATGTAAGAGATGAACTTATTATTAATAATGCAAGGCATAAAAATTTGCTTATAAAAGCAAAGAACAGTATGGAAGAAGTTTTAAAATCAATTGATTACAATATGTCTATTGATTTTCTGGAAATTGATTTAAGGGATGCAATGGAGAATTTAGGGTTGATAGTAGGAAAATCTGTCAGCGATGATTTAGTAGATAAAATATTTGAGGAATTCTGTATAGGAAAGTAGTAGAAAGGAACAACTATGGAAGACAAAGTAAGAGAATTTTTGGATGAAAGTGTTGATGTGGTTGTTATAGGTGCAGGCCATGCAGGTTGTGAAGCAGCTTTAGCCACAGCTAAGCTGGGCTTAAAAACAATAATGATGACATTAAGTCTTGATGCAATAGCAATGATGCCCTGTAATCCCAATATAGGAGGTACTGCTAAAGGCCACCTGGTAAGGGAAATAGACGCCTTAGGGGGAGAAATGGGTTTAATTATTGACAAAACTATGATACAATGTAAGATGTTAAACCGTTCAAAGGGCCCTGCAGTACATTCTTTAAGAGCCCAGGCAGATAAGAAAAGATATCATGCCGAAATGAAAAAAGTAGTGGAAAATCAGAAGAATTTAAGATTGCTGCAAGTAGAAGCAACTAGGATAGAAGTAAAGGATGACGGAAGTTTTAACGTACACACAAAGTTAGGTGCCTACTATACTGCAAGGGCTGTTATTGTGACAACAGGAACCTATTTAAAGGGAAGAATTTATATGGGAGAATTAAATTTTTCTTCTGGTCCCGACGGTTTGGCCCCTGCCAATGAATTGTCAGAATCTCTTATGGATTTGGGAATAGAACTTAGAAAGTTTAAAACAGGAACTCCTGCAAGAATTCATGCAGATTCATTGAATTATGAAAAAATGGAAGCACAGTACGGTGATGAGGAAATAATCCCCTTTTCTTTCATGAATGATGAAATCAATATAGACCAGGTGCCTTGTTATATTACTTATACCACTCATGAAACCCATGAACTTATAAGACAAAATTTACACAGGGCACCTATGTATACCGGTGTTATTAAAAGTGTAGGCCCCAGGTATTGTCCTTCCTTAGAAGATAAGGTAGTCAAGTTTGCTGATAAGGATAGACATCAGCTGTTTGTGGAACCGGAAGGCAGGGACACTAAAGAAATGTATATTCAGGGTATGTCAACTTCTCTGCCTTATGAAGTCCAAATAAAAATGTACAGATCCATGATTGGTCTTGAAAATGCTGAAATTATGAGGCCTGCCTATGCTATAGAATATGACTGTATAGATCCTACCCAGCTGAAGAGAAGCCTTGAATTGATCAGTATTAAGAATTTATTCTTTGCAGGCCAAATAAACGGCAGCTCAGGTTATGAAGAAGCGGCAGCTCAGGGTTTAATGGCGGGAATTAATGCATACTTAAGTTTAAATAATAAGGAACCCTTTATTTTAGACCGTTCGGAAGCATATATAGGAGTTTTGATAGATGACCTTGTAACTAAGGGTACGGATGAACCTTATAGAATGATGACATCTAGGGCAGAATACAGATTAATATTAAGACAGGACAATGCAGATTATAGACTTACGGAAAAGGGATATAAAATAGGTCTAGTAACGGAAGAAAGATACAGAAGATTTAAAGAAAAGAAACTAATAATAGAAAATGAATTAAACAGATTAAAAAATCTTCTTATAACTCCAAAGGCAGAGGTAAATAAAATTTTAGAGGAAATGGGAAGTGTACCTCTTAAATTTCCTACAAGTCTTTATGATTTATTGAAAAGGCCAGAACTGAATTATGAAAATACAGCTGCTTTAGATACTGAAAGGCCAGCGCTAAAAAAAGCAATCAGAGACTATGTGGAAACAGAAATAAAGTATGAAGGTTACATTAACAAGCAATTAAAACAAGTGGAACAGTTCAAAAAATTAGAAAATAAAATAATTCCTCATGATATAAATTATGACGATGTGGGAAGCTTAAGAATAGAAGCAAGACAGAAATTAAGCAAAATAAGGCCGGAGTCCATAGGTCAGGCTTCCAGGATTTCTGGAGTTTCTCCTGCAGATATTAATGTACTTTTAATATACTTAATGTCAAAAAATAATTAAAGGAGTTTACTTTGATAGAGATAATGGAAAAAGGGTTTAAAGAGCTTAATATACCCTATAGTGAAGAAATTGAAAAAAAGCTTCTTTTATACAAGGACCTTTTAAAGGAATGGAACAAAAAAATTAATATAACATCCATAGAAGATGACGAAGAAATATATTTGAAACACTTTATAGACAGTTTACTTTTATTGAAAGACCGTAATTTTAACGAGAGTAAGAAAATAATAGACATAGGTACTGGTGGAGGATTTCCTGGACTTCCTCTGAAAATTGTTAATAATAATTATGAAGTAACCCTGTTGGATAGTTTAAGAAAAAGAATAGATTTCTTGGAGGAAGTTGTCAAATCTTTGAATTTAGAAAATGTGGAACTTCTTCACGGCAGGGCGGAAGATTACGGTCAACAGAATGAATATAGGGAAAAATTCGATATTTGTGTGTCCAGGGCGGTAGCCCCTTTGAATATATTAAGTGAATATTGTATTCCCTTTGTTAAGGTGGAAGGATTTTTTGCTGCATACAAGAGTTCAGATATTTCCCGGGAAATAGCAATATCCGACAATGCAATCAAAAAATTAGGTGCCAAAATAAAGGAAATAAAAGAAATAAACCTTCCCGGAAGTGATATCTTGAGAAAGATTGTCATTATAGAAAAAACAGAACCTACACCGGTTAAATATCCTAGGAAGGCAGGAAAACCAAGTAAAGATCCATTATAGGGGGGAGAATATGATAAGCAATATTGTCCACATAGACGTTAATAAAATAATTCCTAATAAAAATCAGCCGAGAAAAATTTTCGATGAAAATGCTTTAGAGGAATTAAGTGAGTCTATTAAAAATTATGGCGTTATACAACCTATTACAGTAAGAAAAATATATGATGACATTTATGAAATAGTTGCAGGAGAAAGACGTTATAAAGCTGTAAGAATGTTAAATATGGAAACAATTCCTGCTGTTATTATTGATGTAAAAGAAGAAGATTCTGCAGCAATGTCATTAATTGAAAATTTACAGCGAGAAGATTTGGATTTTATTGAAGAAGCAATGGCTTTTGAGAGACTAATTGAAGATTTTGGTTTAAGTCAAACTCAATTAGCTCAAAAATTAGGCAAATCTCAATCCACTATAGCGAATAAAATGAGAATACTTAAACTTCCCCAGTCTGTTAAAGAGAAATTAAGGGAAGGAAATTTGACGGAGCGTCATGGAAGGGCATTATTAAAAATAGAAGATGAAGAGATTCTTTTGGATGTTGTTGATAAGATTATAAAGAAAGACTTAAATGTAAGTGCAACGGAAAAGTTAGTCAATTCAATAGTGGAAGATATTAATTATAAGAGAAAAAAGGACAAGCGCTACGTTAGAAACTTTATAAACTATAAAATTTACATCAATACTATAAAAAATGCCTACAAAGAAATAGTGAAAACTGGTATTGAAGCTAAATTTGAGCAGGAAGAATCAGAAGATTATATTGAGTTAAAAGTAAAAATTCCAAAAAAAAGTATATAGAGGTATAGGGATGGCTAAGATTATAAGTATTTTCAATCAAAAAGGAGGAGTAGGCAAGACTACCACCAATGTGAATTTGTGTGCAGCTTTAGCCTTAAAAGGTAAAAAGGTACTTACTATTGATATTGACCCCCAGGGTAACTCTACCAGCGGGTTTGGAGTTGATAAGAATAGTTTAGAGCACACAATTTACGATGTACTGATTGAAAATTACGATATTAATAAAGTTATACTCAAAACCGAAATAAAAAATTTGTATCTTATACCTGCAAATATCCAGTTAGCAGGAGCGGAAATTGAATTAACAACTACGGAATACAGGGAAAGAACTTTAAAGGAAAAAATTAATTTATTAGAAAATAATTATGATTTCATACTGATAGATTGTCCCCCATCCCTTGGATTATTGTCTCTTAATGCACTTACTGCATCTAATTCCGTATTGATTCCCATCCAGTGTGAATATTATTCCTTAGAAGGTGTAGGCCAACTTATAGATACAGTTAAGTTAGTGAAGAAAAACTTAAATCCTGGATTGGAAATTGAAGGTGTATTGTTAAATATGTTTGACGGGAGGACTAACCTTTCCATACAAGTTGTGGAAGAAGTTAAGAAGTATTTTAAGGATAAAGTATACAGGACAGTAATACCCAGAAGCGTAAGACTTGCAGAAGCACCAAGCTTTGGTCAACCCATAATGTTGTATGATGGAAAGTCCAAGGGAAGTATTGCATATACAAAGTTATCAACAGAAGTGATTAAATATAATAAAGGAGGATAATATGGCTGCAAAAAGAAAAGCTTTGGGTAGAGGTCTATCTGCATTAATACCAGAAACTTTGGAAAAAGAGGATTATGAAAGAATTCAAGAAATAGATATTGACTTGATCAGGCCAAATCCTAACCAACCTCGTAAAATTTTCGAACAGGACAAATTAAATGAACTTACAGAGTCTATAAAAAAATATGGAGTTATACAGCCTATTATTGTTAAAAAAGAAGATGAATTATACACCATTATTGCTGGGGAAAGAAGATGGAGGGCGTGTAAAAACGCTAATATTAAAACTATACCCTGCATAGTAAGGGATATTGAAAACAGAAATGCTTCCGAAATTGCATTGATAGAAAATATACAAAGAGAAGATTTAAATCCCATAGACGAAGCAACAGCTTATGAATTCATAATGGACAGATACGGTATAACCCAGGAAGAAGTTTCGAATATTGTTGGCAAATCCAGGGTATACGTTACAAATATTATGAGATTAAATAATTTGGACGATTATGTAAAGGACAAAATTAAAAACAATTTAATAACTGCTGGTCATGGAAGGGCATTATTAAGCTTGGACAAGGAAAAACAAAGGTCAATGGCAGATATAATAATACGAGATAATTTAAGTGTAAGAGATGTGGAAAAACTTGTTCGGGAGCAAAAAAAACCAAGAAGAAAAATAAAACGTGAAAAAGATAAGTATATTCTTTATTTAGAAGAAGTACTTACAGAGAGATTTTCTTCGAAGGTAAATATTAAAAGTAACAAGAACAGAGGAAAAATTGAAATAGAATACCATAGCAGCGAAGATTTAAACA
This sequence comes from Tissierellia bacterium, assembly GCA_012843025.1. GTDB lineage: Bacteria > Bacillota > Clostridia > Tissierellales > Sedimentibacteraceae > Sedimentibacter. Next base: position 19,342 of record DURT01000050.1, read on the forward strand.
GAATATTGGATTTATTAAATATAGAAGATTAATCATTGTTTTTACAATGATTTTTTTGTTGAAAGATAGTTGACACTGGTGTAAAATGGAAGGGAATAATATATTTTTCATGGAATATATTGTAAGTGTGAGAGTAACAATAGTAATAAAATTTCAGATAAATTTAGAAATACATTAATATAAGTAAGTATTTCATATCTTCGGTAAACGTTTTATTATATATCCATAGTTTAATTGACAATTTAATAATATAAATATATAATTAACATAAATTAAAATATTCTTGGGGAGGTTGTTATTTTGGCAAAGGGACTTGATGTAAGAGCTAACGAAAAGAATTTTATTGAACTTAAAGAGTACATTGATTCAATCAGACATTCCCAAGGCTTGTTAATGCAAACGTTGCATAAAGCCCAAGAAATTTTTGGATATCTTCCTATTGAAGTTCAAAAGTTCATATCAACCGAGTTAGATATCCCATTGTCTGAAGTGTACGGGGTTACCACATTTTATACTCAATTTTCCACAGAACCTAAAGGTAAGCACAAAATAGGAGTTTGTTTAGGAACTGCCTGTTATGTAAAAGGTGCCCAGCAAATATTGGACAAATTGTCTAAGGAGTTAAAAGTTGAAGTTGGACAAACAACGAAAGACAATTTATTTACTCTTGAAGCTACCAGGTGTTTAGGTTGCTGCGGACTTGCTCCAGTAATGATGATAGATCAGGATGTATATGGAAAGTTGGATCCGAAAAACATACCTGAAATATTGGCTAAGTACAATGATAGGGGGTAATTATGAAATCTTTGGAGGAATTAAGAAAATTAAGAGAAGAATCTTTAAGAAATGTTGAATTAAGAAATCCGGACAAAGATATAAGAGTTGTGGTGGGAATGGCAACATGTGGTATATCTGCTGGTGCGAGACCAGTTTTATCAACATTTGTTGAAGAAGTGGCTAAAAGAAATTTAAACAATGTCTCTGTAGTTCAGACTGGATGTATTGGAATGTGTACTTTAGAACCTATAGTGGAAATATATACTCCCGATAAGGAAAAGGTTACCTACATTCATGTTAATCCAGAAAAAGCTAAAAGAATTGTGTCGGAACATATAGTGAACAACAGAATTGTAAGAGAATATACTTTGGGCTCGGAAGAATAACATATAAGGGAGGATTGTTATGAAGATTTACAGATCTCATGTGCTGGTATGCCGCGGAACCGGTTGTAGTTCTTCCAAATCTGAGTTAATTGCAGAAAGATTCAGGGAAAAAATTAAGGAAGTAAACTTAGATAATGAAGTTCAAGTAGTAATTACCGGGTGCTTTGGTCTATGTGAGGAAGGACCTGTAGTAATTATATATCCTGAAGGATCTTTTTATGCAAGAATGACTGTGGATAGAGTGGACGAAATCGTTGAAGAGCATTTATTAAAGGGAAGAATAGTAAGAAAGTACTTATATGATGAAAGTGCAAAAGATGAGAAACTTAAAGCTTTAAGTGAAGTAGATTTTTATAGTAAACAAAAACGAGTGGCACTTCGAAACTGTGGCTTGATTAACCCAGAAAATATTAATGAATATATAGCAAGGGACGGATATTTTGCCTTAGGAAAGGTATTGACGGAAATGACGCCGGAGGAAGTAATAAATGTTGTTAAAGAATCCGGTTTAAGAGGCAGGGGTGGAGCTGGTTTCTCCACAGGTGTAAAATGGAGTTTTGCAGCTCCTAACAAATCAGATGTAAAATATGTAATTTGTAATGCTGACGAAGGGGACCCAGGTGCATTTATGGACAGAAGCGTACTTGAAGGTGACCCTCATTCTGTTTTAGAGGCTATGACAATTGCTGGCTATGCCATAGGTGCTAATCAGGGTTATATATATGTAAGAGCCGAATACCCAATAGCAGTCCGCCGATTAAGAATAGCACTTGACCAGGCAAGAGAATTAGGACTTTTAGGTAAAAATATTTTTGGATCAGGTTTTGACTTTGATATAGAAATACGATTAGGAGCAGGAGCTTTTGTCTGTGGTGAAGAAACTGCATTGATGCAGTCTATTGAAGGTAAGAGAGGAATGTCTAGGAATAAGCCTCCCTTCCCGGCTAATAAAGGATTATGGGGCAAACCCACTATTATTAACAATGTTGAAACCCTGGCAAATGTACCTCAAATAATATTAAATGGGCCAGAATGGTTTAGGGGCTTTGGTACGGAAAAATCCCCTGGAACAAAGATATTTGCTTTGGGAGGAAAAATTAACAACACGGGTCTTGTAGAAGTACCCATGGGTATAACATTGAGAGAAGTAATCTACGACATAGGAGGAGGTTGCCCTGGCGGTAAGGAGTTCAAGGCTGTACAAACTGGAGGTCCATCGGGAGGATGTCTGACTAAGGATCATTTAGATACTCCAATAGATTATGAAAGCCTTACTGCAGCAGGTTCCATGATGGGTTCCGGCGGTATGATCGTAATGGACGAAGATAATTGTATGGTGGATATTGCAAGATTCTTCTTAGATTTTACCGTTGATGAGTCCTGTGGTAAATGTACTCCCTGCAGAGAAGGAACGAAACGTATGCTGGAAATTTTGGACAAAATTGCAGAAGGTAAAGGTGAAATGGAAGATTTGGACAGGTTAGAAAGACTCGCCATAAACATTAAAGAAACATCCCTGTGTGGTTTAGGTCAAACAGCTCCAAATCCAGTACTATCAACTTTAAAATATTTCAGAGATGAATATGAAGCTCATGTAAAAGAGAAAAGATGTCCAGCAGGAGTTTGTCAATCCTTGCTGAAATATATTATTACGATGGATTGTAAAGGATGTACTAAGTGTGCCCGAATTTGTCCTGCAGGAGCTATTGAAGGGAAAGTAAGAGAAATTCATATTATAAATCAAGAAAAGTGTATTAAATGCGGTGCTTGTATGGAAGCTTGTACTTTCCATGCCATCATTAAAAAGTAGGAAAGGATGGTGCTAAATTTGGATAAGGTAAATTTAACTATAAACGGAGTAAATGTAACTGTACCAAGTGATTACACGGTGTTGATGGCAGCAAGGGAAGCAGGAATAGATATACCTACACTATGCTTTTTAAAGGATATAAATGAAGTTGCAGCTTGTAGAGTATGTGTGGCGGAAGTGGATATAAAAGGTGTACCTATGAGAAATCTTCCAGCAACTTGTGTACTCCAGGTTCAGGAAGGTATGAATGTAAGAACCAATACCAAAAGAGTAAGAAATGCAGTAAGAATGAATGTGGAACTTATTCTTGCAAACCACAACAGAGAATGTCTGACATGCGCAAGGAACGGTACCTGTGAGTTGCAAAAACTTTGTAATGAGTTGAATATCGATGCTATTGAATTTGAGGGAGCAAAGAGAGAAGCTAAAATCGATGAATTATCCTATTCAATAGTCAGAGACACCAGCAAGTGTATATTGTGTGGAAGATGTGTAAGTACTTGCAGAGATGTGCAAGGAATAGGAATATTAGATTTTACAAAGAGAGGTTTTAATACGGAAGTTGCTCCAGCCTTTGATTACAGTATGAAAGATGTACCTTGCGTATATTGCGGACAATGTATTCAGGCATGTCCTGTGGCTGCCCTACGTGAAAGGTCCTATATTGATGAAGTATGGGATGCTATAGATGATTCGGAAAAATTTGTTGTAGTACAAACAGCTCCCGGAGTAAGGGCCTCCTTAGGAGAAGAATTTGGCTTGCCTGTAGGTACCGATGTGACTGGAAGAATGGTTACAGCTTTAAAGAGACTTGGATTTGATAAGGTTTTCGATACTAATTTCTCCGCAGACCTGACAATTTTAGAAGAAGGAACAGAACTATTAGGCAGAGTTAAAAACGGCGGAAAATTACCAATGATTACTTCCTGTTCTCCTGGATGGATTCGTTTCTGTGAAATATATTATCCAGAGTTTTTGGAAAATCTGTCTACTTGTAAGTCTCCACAGCAAATGTTTGGAGCTATTGTTAAATCTTACTATGCAGAAAAAGCAGGTATTGACCCTAAAAAGATTTTCTGTGTTTCCATAATGCCATGTACATCAAAGAAAACTGAAGCTAACAGGCCTGAAATGGAAGTGGACGGAATACGGGACGTGGATGTTTCGTTAACTACCAGAGAATTAGGAGATATGATAAAACAAGCAAGAATTGACTTCGTCAACTTACCAGATGGAGAACCAGACAGCATACTAGGTCAGTATACAGGTGCTGGTGTTATATTTGGTGCAACAGGAGGAGTTATGGAGGCAGCCCTTCGTACAGTAGCGGATATTTTAACAGGTAAGGACTTAGAGGATATTGAATATGAAAGTGTACGTGGTATTGAAGGAGTTAAGGAAGCTTCTGTAGTACTTCCTATAGATGGTAAGGATACGGAAATTAAGGTTGCTGTTGCCCATGGAACAGCCAATGCGGCTAAAGTATTGGATGCAGTGAAAAGGGGAGAAAAAGACTATCATTTCATAGAAGTTATGGCTTGTCCTGGAGGTTGTGTACATGGTGGTGGTCAGTCTCACGTTTCCGCTAAAGTGAGATTAGAAGTAAATCCAAAAACAAAACGGGCTGATGCTCTATATGAACTTGATAGATCCCTGCCTCTGAGAAAGTCACATAAGAATCCTGAAGTTATACAACTTTATGAGGAATATTTAAAAGAACCAAACAGTCATATTTCACACAAATTACTCCATACCCACTACTATAAACAAAAAGTATACAAGGTGGAAGACCAGGAAGAATACGAAAAACTATTAGAAAGAATAAAATAACATAATTAGAATTCTCCCTTTGGGAGGATTCTTTTTTATAATTATTTTCTTTATATACTCCTTGTGATATAATTGCTTCAAGGTAGGTGAATATATGCTTATTAAAAATATAAGAATTATAGACCCGGAAACTAAAAGGGATGAAGTCGGTGACATACTGATAAAAGATGGAATTATTGCAAAAATTAATAATAATTTAGAGATAGAAGACGATGTTATAGATGGGACGGGAAAAATTGCTGCTCCTGGATTAATTGATGTCCATGTTCATTTCAGGGAGCCGGGATTTACACACAAGGAAGATATTCTTACAGGTTCTGAAGCTGCTGCCAGAGGTGGATTCACCACGGTTGTTGCAATGGCTAATACTAATCCTCCCCTAGATAATGCTGATATATTAAAATATATAATGAATAAGTCTAAAGATTCTCCTATAAACTATCTTCAGACAGCTGCTGTAACTAAGGGTTTAAAAGGAGAAGAAATAGTAAATATGGAGGAATTAAAAGAATTTGGTGCTGTAGGTTTTTCCGATGATGGATTTCCTATAATGGACAGCAACATAGTTTATAAGGCCATGATGGAAGCAAAGAGGCTTAATATGCCCATAAGCTTACATGAGGAAGACCCTAAATTAATAGAGAATTTTGGAATCAACGAAGGGAATATCTCTGAAATACTGGGTATTAAAGGAGCACCCTCTCTTGCAGAAGATATAATTGTGGCCAGAGATTGTATAATTGCTTTAAAGACGGGAGCAAGAGTAAATATACAACATATTAGTTCCGGAATGGCCTTAGATATAGTAAGATTGGCTAAATCAATGGGAGCAAATATTACGGCAGAAGTTACTCCCCATCACTTCTCACTGACTGAAGAAGCAGTCCTTGAATATAGGACTAATGCTAAAATGAATCCACCTTTACGTACAGAAAAGGACAGGAGTAAATTGATTGAAGGTTTAAAGGATGGTACAATCGACATAATTGCTACAGACCATGCACCTCACTCTATTGAAGAAAAGAATATGGATTTTATAAAGGCACCCAGCGGTATTATAGGCTTGGAAACAGCCTTATCTCTTGGTATAACATACTTAGTTAAGACCAATAAGCTTACAATAACAGAGCTATTGGAAAAAATGACAGTAAATCCTGCTAAACTTTACAATTTAAAAAGAGGGATAAGAGAAGGATATACAGCAGATTTAGTAATCTTTGACATGGAGGAGAAGTGGACTGTAAAAGATTTTTGCTCAAAATCAAGTAATTCTCCCTTTATAGGAAGTGAGCTTTCAGGAAAGGTAAAGTACACCATTTGCAGAGGTAAAATAGTCTATAGAGATAAAGAATATCCAAGTTCATAAATTAACATATAATATACTGATAATATAAAAGCAGGTGATGTGATGATTTATTTAGATAATGCCGCAACAACTTTTCCAAAGCCTAAGTCAGTATATAAAAGTGTTATGGAAGCAATGACAAAGTACGGAGCAAATCCTGGAAGAGGAAGTCATGCAATGGCCATCAAAGGTGCCACAATTATTTATGAAACAAGAGAGTTATTAGCTCAGCTATTTAACTTAGATGATCCTATGAAGGTAATTTTTACTTTCAATGCAACAGATGGTTTAAACATGGCCATTAAAGGATTATTGAATCCTGGTGACCACGTTGTAACCACTGAAATGGAACATAATTCTGTATTGAGACCAATAATTGAATTAGAAAAAATTGGAGTGGAAAATACTATTGTCAAATGTACTTCTGAGGGAAAAGTAGATTTAAACTTGTTGGAAAGTGCCATAAAGAATAACACTAAACTAATAGTAACAACTCATGTTTCTAATTTGACTGGTACTATTTTCCCTGTTGAAGAAATAGGTAAAATATGCAGAAGGCATGAAGTACTGTACTTATTGGATGCTTCACAAAGTGCAGGAGTTTTAGACATTGATCTAAAGAAATTTAATGTTGATTTTATGGCAATACCTGGTCATAAGGGACTGTTAGGCCCTCAAGGTACAGGTGCTTTATTAATAAATAATGATATAGAACTTAAACAAATAAAAGAGGGTGGCACTGGAAGTTTATCTAGCAGTTTGGAACAGCCTAATTTTTATCCTGACAAATTAGAAGCGGGTACCCATAACTTGCCTGGTATAGCAGGATTAAATGCTGGAGTAAAGTATATTTTAAACAGGGGCATAGAATCGATTTACAGCCACGAAAAAAACTTATTGGATATATTCATCAAGGAATTAAAAAAGAACGATAAAATCAAAATATATGGTCCTGAATCTATCGAGGACAGAATTGGAGTAGTTCCTGTAAATATAGAGGGAATGGATTCATCAGAAGTGGCTACTCTATTAGATACAAAGTATAAAATAGCTGTTAGGCCGGGACTCCACTGTGCACCCTTAGCACATAAAGCTATAGGTACGGATAAAATTGGAGCTGTAAGATTTGGATTAGGACCTTTTAATAAAAAATCTGATATTATGGCAGCGGTAAAGGCCTTGAATGAAATTTCTCTTTAGAAATAGGTTTTAATATGGAACGACTATTAGTCGTTCCCTTTAAGAATATAGAAAATTATTATTTAATAATGTAAAATCGAGACTTTTTTGGTATAATTCTAATATAGGGTTGAAGTATGAAGAAAATTATTAAATTATTATTTATTATATTATTTTTTATAATAGGTATATTGTATTTTAAATATGGCAAAGAGCTCATATCTCTATGGGAAGAAAAGAAAGAATATAAAATTAAAGATATGAAGGTGGTTGAAATTGACACCTTAGATGAATATGAGTTTTTCAATAAGGGTATTATTACATATAATAGTCAGAAAATAATCCATAGGGACTACAACAATAATATTGTCTGGGAAAAGGAAAATAAAGAATTCACTAATGAAGTGTTCACTACAGATACTTACATATATTTGGAGACAAATAATACTATAACAGTCTTGGATAAGAACAATCAACAGTTTATAATAGATGAAATCAACGGAAATATTGTAAATGTTTCACGTGAAACAGATAAGACTGCTTTCATTGTTATGGGAAATGGACAAACTCTATACGTAATGGATGACAATAACCAGGTAATAGTAGATGGAAAAGAATTTAAGGATTCGATTACAGGTATAACTTTCAGTGATAAATCTAAAGCTTATGTGGTAATGACTTTAACTTTTGATAGGGGAAACCCGGTAAACACAGTTTATTTTAACCTTATGGACAATGTGGAAGTCTGGAGCACTGTAATAGAAAGTGAAATTTTAATAAAAGCCAAAATAATAAATAACCAGGTTATATTGATTGGAACTGAAAATATTTATTTTTACAATAACAATGGAAAATTAATGTGGAAAAACAGTCTATATAACAAGGTGTTAGATTATGATTTTTCAAAAGGTAAAATTCATTTATTGGTGAAAAAGGACAAGGATGTAGAGTATATATCCTATAATTTTGAAGGTAAGGTTATGGAAATACAAGCTGCTCCTCATAATGTTTCAAAGCTGAAAATATACGAGGACAAAGTATTTGCCTACGGTAACAACTCAATATACATACTTCATAACAATAAATCAGACAAAATCTTCGAAGATATGGAAAATTTTAAAGATTTCATCTTTGAAGGAAGCACAGTGTATATTTTGTTTAAAGATAAACTATACAAAGGACAAATTAAATTCATATGAAAGGAAGTACAATATGACTGTAGATATTTTTATAGTAATTTTTGTGGGTTTACTCTTCATATTAGGTTATAAGAAGGGTTTTATAAGAACATTTTTTGATACCTTAGGCGTTGTTGTTTCGTTTTTTCTAAGTAAGGAATTGTATTTTCATGTGGAAAACTTTTTACTAAAAAACACTAAGTTATTTGTTAAAATGTATGATTTTTTTCAAGGTATGTTTTCGGAAAGTGTGGTTAACAGTTTCAGTAACATACCTGTTGAATTACAAAAATTTGCAAACTCCATAATTATGGCTGAAACTCAGGATACCTATACAGCTTTTATTGATAATATAAGTCTTCTAACTATCAGAACTATAAGTTTTTTAATAACTTTCTTGGCTTTATATGCAGTCTTATTGTTTTTATCAACTTTAATCGACACTATTATGAAGCTGCCTGTGCTAAACTTAACTAATAGAATATTAGGAGGATTAACGGGAATATTAAAAGCTGTTGTTATACTTTACATAGTATTCGCCCTATCAACACCTTTAATAGGTTTTATGCAGGATAAACCTTTGATGCAGTCAATATTGAATTCGGAATCAAGCAGGATTTTCTACGATAATAATATATTATTGAATTATTTATCCTATAAGGGATTTTATGAAAAATAATGTTTCACATGAAACATCCCTTATTTTCTTTGAGATTATAAGGAAAAGTCTTTGGCTTTATTTAAGGAGGAAAAAATATGCCGATGAAATTAAATGTGGGAGATATAGTTAAATTAAAGAAAAAACATCCTTGTGGAGGATATGATTGGGAGATACTTAGGGTAGGTGCAGATTTCAGAATAAAGTGCACAACCTGTCAAAGAATAGTGTGGCTTCCTCGTAGGGAAGTTGAAAGAAGAATAACTCAAGTTGTTTACCAGGTAGAAAATGAAGAAAACTCTACCGAAAATTAAAAAAATGTTGACATGCTTTAAAAAATATAATAGTATTAGTCTAAGTCAATAACCTTTAATCTGGCACAGTGAGGCTGGAAAGGAAAATTTAATACTTATGTGTGAGTGAGTCTTCCTTTGCTGTGCAAGGAAGATTTTTGTATCTTTAAAGTAGTCCAGAGAGGCTAAAAAGGAGGAAGAATGTTAAAAGGTAAAAGTTTAATTGAACCAATGGATTTATCTGTAGAAGAGATAGACGAAATACTAGGTCTTGCAGAAGAAATTATAAAAAATCCAGAAGAATACTCTCAAGTATGCAGAGGAAAAATTCTTGCCACATTATTTTACGAACCCAGCACAAGAACTAGACTTAGTTTTGAAGCAGCAATGTTGAGACTTGGAGGAAATGTTATGGGATTTTCCTCAGGGGAATCAAGTTCAGCTGCAAAAGGTGAAAGTGTAGCCGATACTATAAGAACTATAGCCTGTTATGCAGATATAGTTGCCATGAGACATCCCAAGGAAGGTGCTCCACTGGTAGCGGCAATGAAGGCTGATATCCCCGTAATTAATGCAGGAGATGGAGGCCATCAACATCCTACCCAGACATTAACGGATTTACTTACAATTAAAACCTTAAAAGGAAAGCTTAATAATTTTACAATCGGTCTTTGTGGTGATTTAAAATTTGGAAGAACAGTTCATTCCCTTATTAAAGCTTTGTCTAGGTATGAAAATATTAATTTCATTCTAATATCCCCGGAAGAATTGGTAGTACCAGAATATATAAGAGAAATAATGGTTAAGAAGAACATTAACTTTAAAGAAGTGGAAAGACTTGAAAATGTAATGGAAGAATTAGATGTTCTCTACATGACCAGGGTGCAGAAGGAAAGATTTTTCAACGAAGCAGACTATATAAGGTTGAAGGATAGCTATATTTTAGATAAGGAAAAGCTAAAAAATGCAAAAGAGGATATGATTATAATGCATCCTCTGCCCAGGGTTAATGAAATATCTGTTGAAGTAGATGATGATCCTAGAGCAGCATACTTTAAGCAAACTAAGTGTGGAATGTATGCAAGAATGGCATTAATTATGAAATTGCTGGGGGTGGAAAAATAATGTTAAATATAGATAGTGTTGAAAAAGGATTAGTAATAGACCATATTCAAGCTGGAAAAGCAATGGAGATATACCATTATTTAAATTTGGACAAAATGGATTGCAGTGTTGCCATAATAAAAAATGCAAAAAGCAAAAAATACGGCAAAAAGGACATAATTAAAATAGAAAACAATCTTCACATGGATTTAAAGGTACTAGGTTTTATAGATCCTAATATAACTATTAATGTAATAGATAATTCAGAAATAATTAAAAAAATTAATCTTGAGCTGCCAATGGAAGTAGAAAATGTTGTAAAATGCAAGAACCCCAGATGTATTACTTCTATTGAACAGGGAATAGTTCATAAATTCCGACTTACGGATATAGAAAATAAAACTTACAGATGTGTTTATTGTGATACAGCCTATGAATACAACTAATAGTCATAGCTATTAAGAATATAAAGGTGAGATGAAAGATGAAAATAGTAAAAAATAGAATTCTTAAAAATCAATTTGTTTCAGAAGGTGTCTACAGGATATCAGTGGAAGCTGATACCCAAGTAAAACCGGGACAATTCTTTATGCTGAAAACTTTGGACAATTCTTTCTTACTTCCCAGGCCTTTAAGTGTTAATGACGTAAATGGAAATACAGTTTCATTTTTATACCGGGTAGAGGGAAAGGGTACTAAAAAAATAAGTACCCTTCATGAAGGTGAGGAATTACAACTTTTTGGTCCCTTGGGAAATGGCTTTGACATTAATGATCTTAAAGGCACCGTTGCTGTAGTAGGCGGAGGTATGGGAGTTGCTCCCATACTGTACCTTGTAAAATTACTGGGACAGAAAGCAGAAGTGTACTTAGGTTACAAAGATTCTGCTAATATGTATATCTGTCAGGAATTCAAAAATATAAGCGAAAAAGTAGTTGTAGTAACAGAAGACGGTAGTTTTGGAGAAAAGGGATTAGTTACGGATTATGTACCATACAATAAATACACTTCAGTTGTTGCCTGTGGTCCGGAAATAATGATGCGTAAAATAGCAGAACATTGCACAGAAAATGAAATACAGTGCTATGTGTCCTTAGAGAGGCGAATGGCTTGCGGCATGGGAGTATGCTTGGGATGCAATGTTGAAACTAAAGCAGGAAATAAAAAAGCATGTAAGGACGGTCCTGTGTTCTCCGGGGAGGAAATAATATGGTAGATTTAAAAGTAAATGTAATGGGAAAAACATTTAAAAACCCTATACTTACCGCTTCTGGAACTTTTGGGTTCGGAGAAGAATTTGCAGAAATTTATGACCTTTCAATTTTAGGAGGAATATGCTGTAAGGGACTTACTCTGTTACCTAAGGAAGGAAATAAAGGAATAAGACTGTGGGAAACCCCCATGGGATTAATGAACAGTATAGGGCTGGAAAATCCTGGTGTAGATATATTTATTAAGGAGAAGCTTCCTAAACTTAGGACCTATGATACTGTAATAATTGCAAATCTTAATGGCTTTTGCGAAGAAGACTATTTCCAGGGGATATATAAATTAAATGATTCTGATGTTGATATAATTGAACTTAATATTTCCTGTCCGAATATTAAAAGCGGAGGTATGAATTTCGGCATAAAATCATCGGTGGCTTATGAATTAGTTTCGAAAATACGACATATATGTAAAAAGCCCTTGATGGTAAAATTATCACCTAATGCAGAAAACATTACGGATATGGCAATAGCTTGCGAAGCAGCAGGAGCCGATGCTCTTTCACTTATTAATACTGTTAAGGCAATGGCAATAGATATAAAAAGAAGAAAGGCTGTTTTTGACAATATTTATGCGGGACTTTCTGGACCATGTATTAAACCTATTGCTCTTCGAATGGTACATGAAGTTTCCAAGGTTGTTAAAATTCCTCTCTGTGGATTAGGAGGTATAACTAGTGCCACAGATGTTATTGAATTTATAATGGCAGGAGCTTCATTAGTACAAATAGGTACTTACAACTTTGTTAAGCCGGATATAGCCAAGGACATAATAAGAGATTTAACGGAATTTGCAGAAAATGAAGGAATAGAATCCTTAGATGAAATAAGAGGTATAATATAAGTCTGTATTGGAGGAAAAATGATAGATGTAGTTGAAATATTAAAGGAATGTGATGCGTTATTAGAAGGTCACTTTTTACTTTCATCGGGAAAGCACAGCAATAAATATTGTCAATGTGCAAAACTTTTGCAATACCCTCAGAAAGCAGAAAAAGTCATATCAATAATTAAGGACAAAGTTAAAGATCTGAACTTAGATGTAATAGTAGGTCCTGCCATGGGAGGCATAACGGCAGCTTATGAACTTGGCCGACAATTAGGTATAAGGGCTATATTTACAGAAAGAGAAAATAATGTTATGACCTTGAGAAGGGGTTTTGAAATAAAGAAAGGTGAGAGGGTACTTGTAATGGAAGATGTGGTAACTACAGGTAAATCTTCCGTAGAAACTGCAAAAGTTATTGAAAGTATGGGTGGTACAGTAGTAGGTATAGGATGCATTGTAGATAGAAAAGAAAGCGATATAAAATTACCCATCTATAGTGCAACAGAACTATATTTTGAAACTTATCATGCGAATAATTGTCCTTTCTGTAAGGAAGGTTCAATTCCTGTAAAACCAGGTAGCCGAAAATTTTAAACCAAGGGACTTTAGTCCCTTGGTTTACATAAAAAATAAAGGCCAGAATAACCACCAAATAGGATTTTCACATCTTCCGTATCTATCGCAGTAAGGATATCGATAATATCTCATGGGATAAAAATTTTGGTCATACCTCCTGTCATATCGAGGATCAAATCTAGGATCATACATATCGTATCTGTTTCCGTATACTTCGTTGTTTACATTATCATTGTAGTACATATTATAATCACTATAATTTTGAGGATTATTATTATCCATATATACTCTCCATTATACAATTTCTATATATTATAATATATGTTGTGAATAAGACAATGTTACGAAATCATTTCCAGGGAAATTTATATTTTCCTCTTTACAAATCAGTAAAAATGTATTAAATTATATATAGCTTGTAATACGGGGGTATAGCTCAGTTGGGAGAGCGCTTGAATGGCATTCAAGAGGCCAGCGGTTCGAGCCCGCTTATCTCCATAAGAAAAAACCACTTATGTGGTTTTTTCTTCTCTTCTGCTACTGTGGCGCAGTGGTAGCGCAACTGATTCGTAATCAGTAGGTCAGGAGTTCGAATCTCCTCAGTAGCTTTTTTTAAAGCTTGAAATTAGGTTCATTCTCTAATAGAATATGGTGCATTTAAGTACAAAAACGAGCATATAGCTCGTTTTTGATAATTTAACTATTAGTTGTTATTTTTTTCAATATTTTATGTTGGGCCCATTTAAATCTAGATGTTTATAACTACTAATTAATTATTCTAAAGCATTCTTTGCGGCATTTTTGCCTGCTACTCTTCCAAACAAAGTTGCTTGACCAAGTCCTGAGCCTGCGCAAGTATTTTCACCACTTAATTGAACATTACCTACAGCCTCACCAGCAACATACAAACCTGAAATTGGTTCATTATTAACATCTAAAACTTCGGCATCTACATTATGTTTAATCCCACCATATGTCATTATTGCGTAGGGGATTGTTTTTACAGCATACAACTTACCTTCCAATTTTTTTAGTTCTTTCGTACGTCCAAAATCAGCGTCCTCTCCATTATCTACATAAGTATTGTATGTATCGATTGTTTTACGTAGTTGTTCTGGGTTAATACCAGCATTTTCAGCTAATTCTTCAGGTGTATTACCTTCAAAGACCAAATTTCCCTTTTCTAACTCTTCAAAAAACAATTTATTATTTTCATCTTTTGGTCCGTATGCAACATTTAAAATAGGATTATCATCAGTAAGCATTTCTTCACTTATTATAAAGTATACTATATTTTCATCTGCATTTAAATATGTATCATTTATTGATTTCAAATCGTCAGTGAATTCATCAATCATACGCTGACCATTAATATCTACCCATATTACACCAGGGTAATTTTTGTCTGCTAAGTGAGTAAGCCTTGTTGGATCATGAGGAAAAGCAGAATTATAACTCCAGCAATAGTCCATACCAACAATCTTGGCATTTGCTTCTTTAGCTAATCTTAAACCATCTCAAGTAGTAGTATCTGGTCCATAAACTATATAATTATCATATAACTTTGACATTTCTTCTTTATCAGCTGCATATCCTCCAGTAGCAATTATAGTGGATTTACCATTATACATAACACCATTTGCATCTTTTACGCCAGTTACTACACCATTATCATCTATTATTAAATTTGTTACCCTTGTATCTGTTAATAGAGTGATTTTACCCTCATCTATATATTGCTGAAAAGGAATAAGTAATGTTTCAACTAAAGAAAATCCACCACCGTCAACAGTATAGACACGCTTAACATTCAGTGGTTCGTACACTCCATAATGTGGTTCTGGAACAAATTCAACCCCTCTAGATATAAGCCATTCTATATTTTCACCTGAATGGTCAGCATAGAAACGTGCAATTTCTAAATCCAAGTTCTCAGAGCCACGAGCTAGCTTTTGAAGATCTTCATAGAATGTATCATAGCTATCTTCTATTCCGGCAGCTTCTTGAAGGCTTGTTACTGCTCCACTTATATATCCTGCTGCATATCTGGCATTTCCACCTATTACATCAGATAGTTCAAGAATAATTACTTCAGCTCCATTTTCAACAGCTTCAATTGCTGCTGTTATACCAGCTAAGCCCGCACCAACTATAACAACATCTGCTTTATTTTCAAGCACCTCTTTATTTTCAAGTACCTCATCGTTGATTTCTTCATTTATCTCTGTATTATTTTGAATGGTTTCTTCTGGTGTTTCTTGGGTTGTACACCCAACGATCATTGTAAGTAACATGAAAATACATAAAAAACTACTAATTAATCTTTTCATAATTATGCCTCCAAAGTTAATTTTATTATAGGTATAGATATTGATTATAATTATAAGTTTGTTAATTGTCAATCAATTTATTTTAGATGTTCCTCTTGCCTTATAGAAAAATAATGATTACTTAATTATGATTGCTTTTTAAATAGTTAAATAATATTTTTATATTTACCAAGTTTTACACCTACCTTGAATCCTTCATTCCAATGAAGTATAATAAAGATATTACTTACCTTTATATTTGAAGTAGGGTATTACATAGGGAGAAGTATGAAAAAAATAATAAATAAGTCAATTGCAGTAGTGTTAATTTTGGTTATATTGTTAGCCTGTTTACCCATGGTATCAGAAGGTGCAAGAACAAATATAAAAGTTGCAGTTAATTGTAACTTGCCTCCCTTTCAATTTTTGGACAAGGATGGAAACATCATAGGCTTACATATAGATATAATGAATGAAATTGCCAGTAAGGAAAATTTAATTATAGAATACTTAGCTTTCAATGAAACAAGTAAAGCTTTGGAAGCCCTTGAGAATGGTTTAGTTGACGTTGTTTTAGGCATAACATCCAAAAATGACGTAATAAAAGGCTTGAGAAAAACTAACGATATTTCTTCTGCCACACTTTGTATGCTGGTTGGTAATGAGAATGTCAATAAAATATTATATGAAGAAGAACAGCAAAAGTATTCGGTAGCTTTTGAACTTGGTACCATCAGCTTTTCACAGCTTTCTCAGTTGAAGAATGCGAGAAATAATTTGGTTATGGGAAATCAAAAACAGCTTTATGAAGCTCTCGTAAAAAAACAAGTGGAAGCTGTTATAGGTGTAAAAGAAAGTATGTTGTACATGCTTGAAAATAATCCCGATTACAACTCTTATACCATAGTCCTTAACTACTTTTCCACAATAAACTACACAGCTTTGACACGTAACAATGATTTGGTGCTCCACAATTCACTTAATAGAGGAATCAGCAAATTACGAGCTAGCGATACATACGAACAACTGCTAGATAAATGGATTATTAATACTGAACAGGAAGCAGCAGAAGAAATGAGAGCGAAGATGCTATCTTATATAGCTGCCTTCTTTATAATTGCCCTTATTGTTATCAGTATTATCAGTTACACGAATTATCAATTAAAGAAAGTTGTTGCAGAAAAAACAAAAGAAATAAGCAAAAGAGTTCAACAATTAGAAACGGAGAGCAACCTGCGGGAAAGATTAATTGAGTTTTCACCGGCTGGCATAATGTTGTTGAAAAAAGACGGTTCTGTGCTGATGATGAACTCTATTATGCGTAGTTTAACAGGGATAGACAGTATAAAAAATAAAAAAGAACTAAATATTTATGATTTAAAAATAGTAGGCAATATTTATAAACAAGTTAGTTGTAATAACAATACTATTGAAAGACCTGTAATTATTAAGTACAACAATGATTCTGAAAATTTAATTTTTCGTTGTTATTGTCAGAGTATTAATGATGAAAACGACATGGTTTTAATGGTTGAAGATATTACTTTGGAAGAAAAAGAAAAACATGAAATTTTTGAGCTTAGAAAAAACAAGGCACTTAATCGTATAATTGCAGGTATGGCTCATGAAATAAAAAATCCTCTCATGTCTATAAATACATTTGCGTCTCTCATTCGAAAACAAGGTAAAGACAAAGAATTTCAGGAAATGTTCGCCCAGCATGTTCCCAAGGAAGTAGATCGGATAAACAGGTTGATTAATATGTTGATAAATTACAGCCGACCAGTACGAAGTAATAAAGAACGGGTATCTGTAAGGGAGCTTATAAATGATTCCATTTATTTTGCACAACTATCTGCTAGAAAAATTAAACACATAAATATTAAAAGCAACGAGAACATAGAGGCATATATTTTTGTGAACAGGGACCAAATTAAACAAGCTTTCATAAATTTAATTTTGAACAGCATCCAATCCATAGAGGAAAAAATTCAAAATATGGGAGGAAGTATAGTTGATGATTTAGTTATTAGTGTCTCCAGCTACCGTAGTGATAACAAAGTATATTTAGAAGTTTATGACGAGGGTTGCGGTATAGATGAAAGTGATATTGAAAAATGTTTAGATCCTTTTTTTACTACTAAAGCAACAGGTTTGGGCATGGGATTATCACTGACTAAGCAATTTGTGGAGGATAATTTCGGAAAAATTGAAATTGAAAGCCGTAAAAACCAATATACCATCATAAGAATGATATTTGAGGAGGATAAGGATTGAAACCATATATATTAATAATAGACGATGAACCCAGTATATGTGCTTCATTGAATCTAGCATTAAAAGATGATTACAATGTTGTTGCTTTCAACAGTTCCCAGCCTGCATTGGAATTATTGGAAAAACAAACTTTTTCCGTTGTCCTTTTAGATTTAAAAATAGGGGCAGAAAATGGATTAAATGTACTTAACAAAATTAAAGAAATAGACCCCAGCGTGGTTGTAATAATGATGACTGCTTATGGCAGCATTGGTACTTCTGTGGAAGCTATGAAAAACGGTGCCTTCAACTATCTGACAAAACCCTTGGATATTGATGAGTTAATGGTTCATGTTAAACAAGCAGTAGAGTTTTATAAATTAAATGAACAAGTTAGTTTTCTGTCAGAGGAACTTCGAAATAAGGGATATCATGAAGAGATTATTGGTAATAGCGAACCTATGCAGCATATTTACATGCTTATTGATAAGCTAAAAGACATAGATACTAATGTTCTAATAACAGGGGAGAGTGGTACTGGCAAAGAATTAGTGGCAAAGGCTATTCACGAATCAGGAAATCGCAGGAATGAAAGATACATAGTAGTAAATTGTGCTGCAATACCAGAAAACCTCTTAGAATTAGAATTATTCGGATGTAAAAAAGGAGCCTTTACAGGTGCCATAAACGATAGTAAAGGTAAATTTGAATTAGCGGATAAAGGAACAATATTCTTGGATGAAATAGGGGACATGCCTCTGTCCTTGCAGAGTAAGTTGCTTCGAGTTTTACAAAATAAAGAATTTACCCCCATAGGTGGTTCTAATGTAATCCGTACAGACGTTCGAATTATTGCTGCTACTAACAGGGATCTTCCACAATTAATTGAAGAGGGTCATTTCAGGGAAGACTTATATTATAGGATTAAAGTTATGGAAATTAAGATGCCACCTCTTCGGGAACGTGTAAGCGACATACCGGATTTATGTAATTATTTTATTAATATGCTATCTAAAAACTTAAAAAAACCACTTAAAGGTATTACAGAAGAAGCTAAGGAAGTGTTGATAAATTACAATTATCCGGGTAATGTGCGCCAATTGGCCAATATTTTAGAGTATGCAGCAATAATAAATTCAACAGGAGTAATTGGTGTTGAGGATCTTCTTGATGAAATTGTGTTTCCACGGAATGCCAAGAATAAGGAAACAACCTTTGAAAGGGTAATTGATGAGTATCTTTCAACCAACAGTATTAAAGAAATAGAAAAACGCGCCGTAAAAGCTACTTTAATTAAGAACGAGGGACGAAGGGATTTGACGGCTAAGGATTTAGGCATAAGTAAACGTGGACTGCTCAATAAAATTAATCAATATGGTTTAAAAAATCTGTAGAGGCAATATTTTCACCTTGGGACGCAAAATTTGCGCTCCAAGATTATTTTGGGTATAGATTTTACTGGATTTTAGCTACTTATAGCTTGGCACAATTATTGCATTTACTATATTGGATACAGGGTTATGCCCTAAAAAATAAGGAGGAGTATATGAAAAAGGTTACTAAATTTTTGATTTGTTTATTGTTGATTTCATTACTTATTACCAGATGTTCCGGTGGGGACAAAGACGTTCCATCAGATCCTAAAACGGAAACACCTTCTGGTACTTCCGGAGAACCTAAGTACAAAAAAGAAATCATAATAGCCATTGCAGATGAGTTTACAACTATTGACCCTATGGAAACTACTGCAGAATCAAATCAAATAGTACAAGATTGTACTCATGATTTATTGACAGATACAAATTTATTAACAATGCAAAACGAGGGAGAACTAGTTGACTCCTGGGAAATGATAGAACCGGATCACTGGAGATTTAAACTTAAAGAGAATGTAAGATTTCATGACGGTACTATTTTAGACGTTGATGACGTAATCTTTACTTTTGAAAGAGGTAAAGATAAATCAACAACATCTGCCTATATTTCTAAAATTAAAGATTTTATAAAAGTAGATGACCTTACATTTGAAGTTAAACTACATAATGGAGATGTAGACTTCAACTATGTGCTTGCTGCTAACTCTTTGGCAATTTTATCAAAGGAAGCATTTGAAACTATGCCAGAGGAAGAGGCTGTAAAAATTGGTACAGGTCCCTGGAAATTTGAAGAATTTGTTCCTGGTGATTATGTTTCTTTAGTAAGATTTGAAGAATGTACACTTTATGATGTTCCAAATACTGAACGTTTAGTGTTCCGAATGATTCCAGAGGCATCTTCAAGAATGATAGCATTAGAAAATGGTGAAGTGGATGCTATTATGTCACCAAGTCCAACAGACTATAATCGTCTGTCAGAAAGCAGCAACCTTAAACTTATAACTGAAACAGGACGTGGACAACACTTTATAGGTTTCAACTGTTCAAATAC
Organism: Tissierellia bacterium; assembly: GCA_012843025.1. Lineage (GTDB taxonomy): Bacteria > Bacillota > Clostridia > Tissierellales > Sedimentibacteraceae > Sedimentibacter. The sequence goes on from DURT01000050.1 coordinate 39,567, forward strand.
TAATTCAATAGTATCTAACCCTGAGTTTAGAAAGGCTATAGCCCATGCAATCAACAAAGAAGAAATGGTTATAGCTGCATGGGATGGATATGCACAGGTTTCTACAAGCATTATGTGCCGTGATATGGAGTACTATGCAGATATAGAAGGTATTCCATATGATCCTGATAAGGCAAAAGAAATGTTGAAAGAGCTCAATGCAGAAGGTATAACTCTTAATTTAATTACTTCTGATGCCAGCCACCGTGTTAAAATGGCTGAGAACTTCCAAGCTCAAATGGCTAGGTACGGCATAACAGTAAATGTTGAATTTATGCAGCAGGCAGCATTAATTGAGCGATTACAAAATGATAAAAATACTGAAGTCTTCGTATTGTCCTGGACTCCTGGTATGAATGCGGACTACATGTATAGAAATCCGATTCACTCACAAGGAGGACGAAGCTTTTATGCAAACTTAAACAATTCTGAAATAGATGCTCTTATAGATGCAGCAGCAGCAGAAGTTGATACAACAAAGAGAGCACAAATGTACGAAGAATTACAAGTACGCTTAACTACAGAACTTGTTCCATGGGTTCCTATTGCCCAAGCTACTTTGACAATGGGTGCAGATAAAGATGTAACCGGTTTATTATTACATCCCGGTCTTGTTCATCAATTTAAAACTGCAGAGAAAATTATTAATTAATAGCTTAGCTAAGTTCATGCATTCCTATGATTCTCCCCCTAAATCATGGGAATGCATTCTAAATTCATTTAATAGGAGGAGACATTATGATTCGCTATATTATTAAGCGGTTTTTGATGATGATACCGGTTCTTTTGGCTGTTTCCTTTGTGGTATATTTTCTCATGGACTTGGCTCCAGGAGATATAGTTGGGATGATGGCTCCGCCGGATGCCACAGAAGTTGAAATAGAGATGATGCGTAAGGAAATGGGTTTGGACGGAACATTGCCGGAGCGGTATTTTCGATATATGAAGAATTTACTGAAAGGTGATTTGGGTATGTCCTTGTCCATGAAACGCCCCGTTATAGATATTTTCTTTGAACGTTTCCCTGCTACCCTAAAGTTAGCCTTTGGTAGCATTATTGTTGCCATGATTATTTCCATTCCTTTAGGTATAGCAGCAGCTACCCATCACAGATCCTGGCTGGATGGAGCAAGTATGGTTACTGCAATGTTAGGACTTTCAATGCCCAGCTTTTGGCTTGGTCTATTATTAATTATTTTATTTTCACTTAAGTTAGGATGGTTGCCTTCAGGAGGAAGTGATGGATTCCTTTCAATCATACTTCCAGCAATAACCTTAGGTGCAGCTCAGGCAGGAAATTTAACCAGAATAACCCGTTCTTCCATGTTGGAAGTTATTCGCCAGGACTATCTGCGAACTGCCAGGGCAAAGGGTGTAAGTGAGAAAAAGGTAATTTACAAACATGCTCTTAAAAATGCTTTAATACCGATAATAACTATTTTTGGTTCAACATTAGGGAACGCTCTTGGTGGAGCTGTTGCAATTGAAACTGTGTTTTCCTGGCCTGGTGTAGGAAGATTAACTGTGTCCGCCATTAACAGCAGGGATATGACATTAGCAACTGGATGCATTATTATGTTTACAATATTTTTTACTCTTACAATGCTTCTTGTTGATATTGCATATGCTTATGTAGATCCCCGTATTAAAGCCCAATATTCAAAGTGAGGTGTTAATATGGTTAAAGAAAAATATACTGTAGGAGAATTAAAGGCTTTTAAAAAACGTAGTATTGCCAGCGAAGTGTGGAGGAATTATAAAAAAAGTCCCAGCGCTATGGCAGGTCTCATAGTAGTATGTCTTTTAATACTGGTGACAATAGCTGCCCAGGTTATATATGATTATGATACTGATATAGTTCAGCAGGACATTATGAATCGTTTTAAGGAACCTTCCTTGGAACATCCCTTTGGAACGGACCACTATGGACGTGATGTAATGGTAAGGGTACTTTATGGAGCAAAGTATTCACTGTCTGTAGGTATTGTTTCCGTTGCCATATCATGTTTCCTTGGAAGTAGTTTAGGTTTAATTGCAGGTTACTACGGAGGCCTGGTAGAGAATATAATTTTGCGTACCTGTGAGATTTTTATGGGTATTCCGTCTATTTTACTTGGTATCGCAATTATGTCCGCTTTTGGACAAAGCTTGCTGGTTTTAATGTTCGCCATTGGACTTGTATATGTTCCAATGTTTGCTCGTACGGCAAGAGCAGCAGTATTGCCTGTAAGGGATCAGGAATACATTGAAGCTGCCAAAGTATCGGGAGTTAGCGATTTACGTATTATATTTACCCATGTTTTACCTAATGCCATGTCCCCTATAATAGTGCAGGTTACTATGGGAGTGGCAAATGGAATTCTAACAGCATCAAGCTTGAGCTTCTTAGGCCTTGGAGTACCAGTACCAGCTCCTGAATGGGGAGCAATGCTATCCAGCGGTAGGGAATATATACGTGATTATAGTTATTTAACTTTCTTCCCGGGACTTGCAATTATGATTACGGTTCTTGCATTCAATCTCATGGGAGATGGTTTGAGAGATGCGTTAGATCCTAAATTGAAACAATAGGTGGTGCTGAATATGAAAAAAGACTTGGTTCTTAATGTTAAAAACCTAGTAGTACGTTATGAAACAGAAGATGGTATAGTTAAAGCAGTTAATGGACTGAATTTAGAAATTGAAAGAGGAAAGGCAATAGGATTAGTAGGAGAAACGGGAGCAGGAAAGACAACTACTGCTTTATCACTCTTGAGACTGATTCCAGAACCTCCAGGGGTGGAAGAGTGCGGTCTAATGGAATTAGACGGCTTAGATATGTTGAGTTTAACTCCTAAGGAATTAGAAAAGGTACGGGGAAAGGATATTTCAATGATATTCCAGGACCCTATGACTGCTCTTAATCCAGTTTTTACTGTAGGTGACCAGATAGCAGAAAGTATACATCTCCATGAAGATGTTTCCTATACAGAAGCTCAGAGACGTGCAATAGATATGCTTGAATTGGTTGGAATACCCGGTGAGCGAGCAAGTGATTATCCCCACCAATTCTCAGGGGGTATGAAACAACGTGTTGTAATTGCAATTGCCCTTGCATGTCGACCTAAGCTTTTAATAGCTGATGAACCTACTACTGCCTTAGATGTTACAATTCAGGCACAGGTTCTTGAATTAATGAAAAACTTACGTAAAAAGTATCAAACTTCTTTAATAATGATTACCCATGACTTAGGTATTGTAGCAGAAATATGTGATGAAGTTGCAGTTATGTATGCAGGTAATATTGTAGAAAAGGGTACATTAGAAGATGTTTTTAACAGAACTAAACACCCTTATACAGAAGGTTTGTTTAATTCTATACCTAATATTTACGACAGAAAAGCAATGCTTACACCCATTAAAGGTTTAATGCCAGATCCTACAAATCTTCCGGAAGGATGTCCTTTCCATCCCCGTTGTCCATATATGGATGAGGATTGTAAAAAGCCACAAACAGATAGGGCAATTTCAGATACCCATTTCGTAAGATGCAGTGCATACGATAGACCAGGATTTCACATCAACAGGAAGGAGAAGTAATATGTCGGATACAATTTTAGAAATAAAAAATTTAAAAAAATACTTTAAAACTAAACGTGGTATGTTGCATGCTGTTGATGGAATCAATTTAACTGTTGAACGTGGAAAGACTCTAGGACTAGTTGGGGAATCCGGTTGTGGAAAATCTACCGTGGGACGAACTATATTGCGTCTTATAGAGCCTACGGAAGGAGAAATCTTATTTGAAGGAAAGGATATTACAAAGCTTAATAGAAGGCAATTGAAATTAGTTCGTAAGGATATGCAGCTGATTTTCCAAGACCCCTATTCATCCTTAGACCCTCGTAAAACGGTGAGTCAAATTATAAGCGAACCCATAATTGCCAATAAAATTTTGAAATCTAGCCAAGATATTCATAACAGAGTGGCAGAACTTATGTCTACTGTAGGTCTTGCCGCCCGTTTGTTTAATACTTATCCTCACGAGTTGGACGGAGGACGTCGTCAGCGTATAGGTATAGCCCGGGCATTGGCAATGGAACCTAAATTTATTGTTTGTGATGAACCTGTTTCTGCATTAGATGTGTCCATACAGGCTCAAATATTGAACTTATTAAAGGAATTACAAGCTGAATTTAAATTATCTTATATTTTTATTACCCATGACCTTTCCGTAGTTAATCATTTTTCTGATGATATTGCTGTTATGTACTTGGGTAAAATTGTAGAAAAAGCGCCGGCGGAAGAATTATTTGCTAATCCATTGCATCCATATACGCAAGCCTTGTTGTCTGCAATTCCAATACCGGAATTAGGAGTAAAAAAGGAAAGAATACTAATTAAAGGTGAAATTACTTCTCCAATAAATCCTCCTAGTGAATGCAGATTTAAGAAAAGATGCAACTATGCTCACGATAAGTGCGATGTACATCCGGAACTTGTAGAAGTTTCCACCGGTCACTTTGTAGCTTGTCACTTAGTTGGAAAACAATAAAAATTTATATATATTATTGGAGGAATAAAATGATATTTGGTGTACTAAAGGATATTAAAGAAGGCGAATATCGCGTTATATGCACACCTACAGAGGTTGCCAGCATCATAAGTGCTGGGCACAGGGTATTAGTCCAAAAAGATTGTGGTAAAGCAGCAGGATTTCCAAATGAAGCTTATGAAAAGGCAGGAGCAGAAGTTGTGGAAAGTGCTGAGGAAATATTTGCTCGCTGTGACATGGTTGCTAAAGTAAAGGAATTTGAAGAAAGTGAATATGATCTAATTCGGGAAAATCAAATTATTTTAGGCTGTATCCATCCTGCAGGTAATAGGGAAGAAGTAGATGCAATTTTAAAAAGCAAGTGTATTGCTTTTACTGCTGAGGATTCTCATCGATATGGTTCCCCAAATTGTGAAGCTGCTGGAAAGCAAGGAGCACTTTTTGGTCTTGAGTCAATGCTTACAATTAACGGTGGTAAAGGTAAGTATGTAGGTGGCTTTGCAGGTGCACCTGGAATGAATGTTTTAATTTTAGGAGGAGGCCTTGTGGGACAAGGAGCCTTGTCAGTACTTTATGCTTTAGGTGCAAATGTGACAGTAATGGATATTAATGTTGGAGTTCTTAGAACTTTAAGTGATCGTTACAACGGTAAAATAAATACCATGTTCTGTACCAAGGAAGCTATTGCATCAGTCTTGCCCCAAACAGATATGGTTATAAATGCTGTTAAATGGCCAAAACACAGGAAGGATTTCCTAATAGATAAGGAAATGTTAAAACTTATGGAACCAGGATCTGTATTGGTAGATATAAGCAATGATAATCCTGGCGCAATTGAATCATCCTATGAAACTCATCATGATAATCCTCGTTACGTAGTAAACGGAGTAGTTCATTACTGTGTTAGCAACATACCGGGAGCCGTAGCTCACTCTACTTCTATAGCCTATGCAGCAGTAATGCTACCTACAATTTTAAGTATTTTAAATGATGGAGTTGTGGAAGCCTGTGTGAAGGACGGATATATTAGAAGAAGTTTAACAGCATACAAAGGATATCTTACACACGAGGAAACAAGCGGCATACAGAATAGACCTTGGATTCCGCCGGAAGTTATCTTAGGTATAAAAGACAGGGAATTAGATTATGCACCTCCTGCTACAACTACAAGGTCTACAAATTACTATGTACTTGAATAGTTCTCATACTTTCTATTTGCTATAGGATATTACCTATTATTAATGAGAAAGCAGGAAATAAGATGGTTTTTGAAACTGATTACAAACTTGAAGAATTTATACTTAATACTGTATGGGAAGATTTGCCTGAAAAAGTACAGGAACGGGCTCAGGTATGCTTTATAGATTTAATGGGCGCCTTATTGATCGGTAGCCGCAGTCAGCAGTTTGATGCTGGAATAAAATTAGCAAAATCTATCTTTGGAAAAGGCAGTGTAGCAGTAATAGGTTCAAAGGAAGGTTTCAGTTTCATGGGTGCAGCAACTGCCATGGGCCATTCCTCCAATGCATATGATATTGATGATGGACATAATATTATAAGGGCTCATCCTGGTACATCCTTTATAGGAGGAATATTAGCTGCAGCCTATGAAAAAGGAATAAGTTACAAGGAACTCCTTACAACATTAGTGGTATCCTACGAAACAACAATTCGTATGGGTAGGGCTATTATGGACTACTATAATTTTGCTCATAGTAGCGGCACCTTCGGTGCCGTAGGTACAGCTGCCGGTGTGGGCCGAATATATGGATTCACCAAGGAACAAATGAACAATGTATTATCTGTCTCAGAATTTAATGCACCCCTGGTTCCAGGAATACGCTCAGTAGAATATCCTTCAATGAATAAGGACGGGGTTCCCTTTGGTGTTATGATAGGTGCTATTGCGGTAATGGAAACTTTATGTGGCTTTATCGGCAATAAAAATCTTTTGGAATCAGATAAGTACAGACATTATCTTAATGATTTAAATGATAATTATGAAATTATGAATTTATATTTTAAACCCTACACTTGTTGCAGATGGGCTCATCCTGCTATTGATTCATGTCTTGAAATTATGAGAAACAATGGTATAAGTTACAAGGACATCAAGGAGGTCACCATTCATACATTTAAAGGTGCTTCAATGCTTTCAAAGATAATTCCTAAAACAGAGGATGAAGCTCAATACAATATATCTTATCCAGTAGCTGCTGCTATAGTAACAGGCGATTTTGGATTAAATCAACTTACCCGGGAAGCTTTTGAAAATCAGGATATACTTGTAATGATGGAGAAACTTAAGTTTAAAGTGGATCCTGAAATTGATGGAAAGTTTCCTCAAAGGCGTATTTGCAGAGCAGAAATAATTACTTACGATGGTCAAAGGTTTATTTCCTCGGAATGTGAACCTAAAGGGGAAGCTCATGAAAATATAGGTATGGACTGGATAGTTGAAAAGTTTAAGCGTATTACTGCTCCTGTAATAAAACAGGATTTTCAAGATTATATTGTTGATATAATGAAAAATCAATTGGATATTCCAGTTGTAAAAATAATTGATGAGGTAAACAACAATTTATAGATATACAACCCAATAGGAGATATTCCTCCATAAAAAAACAACCCGCCCTTGGTGGGTTGTTTAATTTGTCAAGAGGTTCCCTGGTATAGCATGTTGGGGGGAGGGGGTTATTTTAAAAAGGGTGAAATTTTTCCCGTATAAAACAATGATAATCTGTGAAGGGCTCTGGTACATGCAATATACAGAAGGTTTCTATCGTATTCGGAGCTGTAATTTTCCTCATTTGTTTCATATACAATAACTCCGTCAAATTCAAGACCTTTTGCCAAGTACACCGGTATTATTAAAACTCCCTCCAATTCACTTTCATAATCTAAATAATCAATTAACTTTATTTTAGTTTTTTTGCTAAGCTCAAAATATAACTGGGCTGCTTCCTTCCTGTTTTTACATATAACTGCTATGGAGCTGAATTCTAAGGATTTGTATTTTTCAATATATTCAACAATTCTATCAAGAATATTTTTATCAGTACATTTAATAACCTTAGGTTCTTCCTCATTTCTTTTGAAAAATTCCATAGGAAGTTGGGTATTTAATAACTTTGAGCTGAATTTACTTATTTCATAGGAGCTTCTGTAGCTTTTATTAAGAAAAACTTTTTCACTTTTTTCGAAATTAAATATGGATATAATAGTATCATATAATGATATATTGCTGTTCTTTTCCACAGACTGATTTATATCTCCTACAATAGTAAATTTGGCTTCTCTGAACATATCCTTCAGAATGCAATAGTGTATGGGATAATAATCCTGGGCTTCATCTACTACAACCTGCTTAATGTTGCTGAACAAGTCACAGCCCTCTGCTCTAATTTTTAAATACATCAGGCATATTCCGTCAGCGTAAGGGATATTAAATTGATCTTTCAAAGCATTATTTGTATAATCAATAATTTCATCTATATTATCCGGCAGTTTGAGACCCTTAGATATTTTTTTGAACATGTCAATATCAGAGAATAATTTTTTATATAACTTAAAACAGTCAAATTCAGTAAATTCACGTAATTTCTCGACAAATTTCTTCGTTTCTTTTGCCGCCAAAACCCTTACAAAGGCTTCCGACTCATATTCATAGTTATTTAATTTATTAACTGCTATTTCAATTTTACTTCGTCGGTCTTTTCTCATATCCCGAACTTTATTCATAATTCTGCTCTCAATAATTTTTAGCTTCTTAGCCATAGGCATATTGAGCTTTGAGCTTAACAGCAATGCTTTTAACAGTTGGCGATTTTCAATAATTTTACCGTTGAAATATACATCGGTAAAGGGTATTAACTTTCGCTGAAAATAATTAATATACCGATCCATTATTTCTTTGAAGATCAGGGATCCTTTAAATTCTACATAGGATCTTAAAAATCCCCTTTCCTTTTCAGTTTTTGCCACTATTATATTTTCAAAGTTCTCACTTTTAGTTTTCATAGATAGCTGGTTATTAAATAACCTTTGAAATATGTTTTCGAAAGTATATTTATTAATATTATCTTCACCTAACTCAGGGAGAACATTGGATATGTATTTAGAAAAAAGTGGATTCGGTGAAATAACTATAACATTATTAGACTTAAGATTTAAATTGGTACCCTGGTACATGAGGAAAGCCACTCTGTGCAGTGCCACGGATGATTTTCCGCTGCCTGCAGCTCCCTGAACCACCAACAAATCATTATATAGGTCCCTTATAATTAAATCTTGCTGCATCTGTATAGTTTCAACAATTGTCTTCATTTTTGGAGTCATATTCTTAGACAAAGCTTCTATAAGTATTTCGTCAAGAATATTTATGTTACTGTCAAAGAAATATTCAATTTTACCTTTCTTGATTTTAAATTGTCTTTTAAGAGAAACGTATCCTTTTATTACTCCGGCAGGAGCTTTGTATTGAACAGGTCCTACCTCGTTTCGGTAGTACAGGCTTGAAATGGGCGCACGCCAATCATAGACTTTTATTTCATGGGTATCTTCATCCATTAAATTAAAAAGTCCTATATATATTTTTTCTTTTTCATCGTAACCTTCTTCTGTGAAATCAATTCTTGCAAAATACGGGCTATCCATCATTTTTTCATACTTGGAAATACGTTTTGCCATTTCCGTATAGGTGAAAGTTTGAGCCTGTAAAGCGCTTAAATATTGGTTTAAATCTGTAAGTTTATCGAAATCTGCAGATGAATGGGTTGTATTTTCCCACATTTCTCTTCGAGACTCAATTATATCGGATTTTTGATTCTCCAAACTATATGTTTCCACTTCAAGTTTGTATTGCAATAATCTTAAGATTTCCTCCAAATATTTAGCTTCTTCAGCATATTTGTCATTATACTCCATATATCTATCCCCTTACCCACTGCATATGATATAAGAATTCAATAGATTATTATATCATATTAAATAGTATATTAAAAGGATAAAAAATTTGCTACGATCCGTTATCTGTTTCAGGAAGATTCTTTAACTAAATTAAATACAACTCCTTAAAAATTAAAACTATGTAACAAATAGACAATTTCATTTTATTTTAATGGAGTATATGTAATAATTTTCTAAAAATTAACTCAAAATACATAATTTTGGATGAAACTGTTTATTGTTTCGTGTATAATATTATTTATAAAGTATTAAGAAGGGTGTGTTGAATTGATAGGGGAAAAGATAAGAAACATCAGGAAGAGTAAAAATCTTACTATAGTGGAGTTATCAGAAAAAATCAACGTGACATCAGGTTATATATCTCAAATAGAAAGAGACTTAATATCTCCTTCTCTATCAGTGCTAAAGAGGTTATCGGAAGCTTTGGAAGTTCCTCTTTCTGAATTGTTTTTGGAGCAATCAGATATGGAAGTTCTGAAGATATCGGAGGGGGAAAGGACTAAGGTAAAATTGAAGGACATTAATGTAGAGTTGGAATTCATTACTCCTGTTTTAAACGGTGAAAAACCACCTGCTTGTGAAGCTTTTTTATTCAAATTACAACCGAAAACTTGGGCAAGTAACCATAGCATACTCCATGAGTCTAGGGAGTGTATCTATGTGTTGCAGGGCGAAATTGAATGTCATGTGGGAGAAAAAATTTATAAAGTATCAAAAGGAGATAGCATTATTATACCTGAAAAAAAGAGCCATATGTATTATAACAGTAGAGATACTGTTTCAGAAGCTCTATGTATTATATATCCAGCAATACATAAGTAGGTAATTTCCCTATAATGTAACAAAGTTTAGCTTGACAAAATAAAAAGTATATTATATTATCCATATAGCAATGAAGGAAAGTAGTAAACAACGAAAACAGAGAGCAGGCGGCTGGTGGGAGCCTGCAATGTTGTTGAATCCGTTCTGGAGCTTCTAAGGGTAGCAACTTAGACGTTGAAGGCGTTAACTTCAAAAAGGGATTATACCAGGGGTATCTTTAGTCAGAGGATGTTCCTAGTATAATAATTAGGGTGGCACCGCGAGTATCTCTCGTCTCTAAATTGAGGCGAGAGTTTTTTAATTAGAGAGATTATAGATAATTTAATAAGGAGGAAAAAATGTTAGACATTAAAAGAATCAGAAATAATTATCAAGAAGTAGAAGAACTTCTAAAAAGAAGGAATCCTGAATTAAGCTTGGATAAAGTACTTCAATTAGATAAAGAAAGAAGAGAAAAGCTAGTTGAAGTAGAAAATATGAAAGCAAAGCAAAATAAGGTATCTAAGCAAATCCCCCTACTTAAAAAGGAGGGGAAAGATGTAACGGAAATACTTCAGGAAATGAAGGAATTAGCAGAAAAGGTAAAATTACTTGATGGTGAAATAAAGGAAATCGATGAAAAAATTGAAGAAGAACTTTTGAGTATTCCTAATACGCCAAATCCTGATATTACTATAGGGGCATCTGATGAAGACAACAAGGAAGTAAGAAGATGGGGAGAACCTAAAAAATTTGATTTTGAATTAAAAGCCCACTGGGACTTAGGGGTGGACTTGGAAGTACTTGATTTTGAAAGAGCAACCAAAATAACTGGAACAAGGTTTTCCATGTTCAGAGGAGCGGGAGCAAGGTTGGAAAGAGCATTAATAGCTTACATGCTTGATAAGCACACCTTGGACCACGGTTTTATAGAATTTGCTCCTCCCTTCATGGTTAATAGAGAAAGTATGATTGGAACTGGCCAGCTTCCTAAATTTGAGGAAGATATGTTTAAGCTTAATCAAAGGGAATACTATTTAATTCCTACTGCTGAAGTACCTGTTACCAATATTTACAGGGATGAAGTACTGAATGAAAATGATTTACCTATGTATATGACTGCATATACACCATGTTTCAGAGCTGAAGCTGGTTCAGCAGGAAGAGATACCAGAGGTTTAATAAGAAACCACCAGTTTGACAAAGTAGAGATGGTAATGTATTCAACACCGGAAGATTCTTATAATCAATTGGAAATTCTTACGAACTTTGCGGAAGAAATATTAAAAGGCTTAGGCCTTCCCTACAGGGTTGTAGAGCTTTGCACGGGAGATATTGGATTCAGTTCAGCTAAAACATATGACCTTGAAGTATGGATGCCAAGTTATGACAGGTACGTGGAAATTTCCTCCTGTTCAAACTTTGAAGATTTCCAGGCAAGAAGAGCTAACTTAAGGTTCAGACGAACTAGCACAGGCAAGTTAGAATATATCCATACTTTAAACGGTTCCGGCCTTGCAGTGGGAAGAACTTTTGCTGCAATATTGGAAAATTACCAAAACGAAGATGGTTCTGTAACTATTCCTGAAGTATTGAGACCTTATATGAGAGGAATGGAAAAAATAGAAAAAGTAAAATAAACAGGGGGAATTATGGCACGAAAAATACTGATTGTAGGAGGGGTTGCAGGGGGTGCTTCTGCTGCAGCCAGATTAAGAAGACTCAGTGAGGAAGATACAATTATAATATTTGAAAAGGGACCTCACGTTTCCTTTTCAAATTGCTCCCTTCCCTACCATCTTAGCGGAATAGTAGAATCTGTGGAAGATTTGCTTTTAATGGATCCAGATTTGTTTTTAAGCAGGCATAATATTGAAGTAAGAACTGACAGCGAAGTAGTATCCATAGACAGGAAGAATAAAGAAATAACTGTAAAAAACAAGGACAAAGTTTATAAAGAAAGTTATGACAAATTAATATTGTCACCGGGGGCTGATCCAATTATTGAGGACATTGAAGGATTAGAAAATGCAAGTGTATTTACCGTAAAAAATGTTGTGGATATAGATAATTTAAGTAGGTATATTAAGAATAAGGGAGCTAGGAATATTCTTGTAATTGGCGGAGGATTTATAGGCATAGAGACGGCGGAAAATTTAAAATTGGCCGGTTACAATGTTTCAATAGTAATTGCATCGAAGCAAGTATTGAATACTTATGATTATGATATGGTTCAAATATTCCACAAGGAAATCCATGATAAGGGTATAAATTTACTTATAGGAGAAAAAGTAAAAGAAATAGAAAATAACAAGGCATATTTATTTTCAGGGAAAGTAATAGATGCAGATGCCATTATTATGGCGAAGGGAGTTAAACCTAATACTAGTCTTGCAGAAGAGGCAGGGTTGGAAATAGGTGAGACAGGTGCTATCAAGGTAGATAAGAATTACAATACCAGCGATAAAGATATATATGCTGTAGGGGATGCAATAGAAGTTTATAATTCATTAACCCATTTACCAATGAAATTATCACTAGCAGGCCCTGCTCAGAAAGCAGCCAGAGCGGCAGCGGATCATATAAATAACAGGGTTACCATGAACAAAGGCTTCATAGGTTCCTCTGCCATAAAAGTTTTCGATTACAAGGGAGCGGCTACTGGTTTAACTGAATCCATGATAAAATCCCGTAATATTAAAATTGACTACGGTATAGTAAGGGCAACTTTATCTGATAAAGTAAGCTTAATGCCAGATGCTCATCCCTTGCATTTTAAGTTACTATATGAAGTACCTACGGGAAGAATATTGGGAGCCCAGGCTATAGGTAAAGGTGATGTAACAAAAAGGATTGATATAATAGCAACCCTGATTAAATTTAACGGAACCTTGGACGATTTAAGGGATTTGGAACTATGCTATGCACCACCTTTTTCAACGGCTAAAGATGTGGTAAACTATGCAGGCTACATAGGATCTAACCTGTTAAACGGAGATTTTAAGCAGGTGAATGTTGATCAGGTTAGGGAGATTGTGGAAAAAGGCGGATTTATAGTGGATGTAAGGGAAAAGTTTGAATATAAAAGAGGTCATGTAAAGGGAGCCCTTAACATACCCTTAAGTGAACTTAGAAAAAGATACAATGAAATTCCCAAAGATATACCCGTGTACTTGTACTGCAGATCCGGTCAAAGAAGCTACAACGCAGTTATGGCCCTTCAAAATTTAGGATATACTAATGTATACAATATTGCAGGAAGCTTTTTGGATCTTTCCTTTTATGAATATTTCAATGATGTAACTACTGGAAGAGAAAGAATTCTTACAGGCTATAATTTTAGATAATAGTACACTGCAAAAGAAGCACTTATAATAATATTAAGTGCTTCTTTTCATACTATTGTATAAATAACTACAATGTGATAAAATACAAATAAAAGTGAGGTAATTATGGAAAAAACATTAGTTTTAATTAAGCCCGATGCTATTGAAAGAAAACTTATGGGTGAAATTATATCTATTTACGAAAATAACAATCTAAATATCACGGAAATAAAATTATTGAAACCATCTGTAACAATAGCGGAAGAACACTATTATGAACACAGGGATAAACCCTTTTTCCGGGAGCTAATAGATTATATTACCCGTGGAAAAGTATGTGCATTAATAATTGAAGGAGAAGGGGTAATTGAAACTGTAAGAAGAATAAATGGAGCTACAGATCCTAAAAAGGCGGCAGCCAATACCATAAGGGGAAAATATGCACTTTCCAAGGAAGAAAACTGTGTTCACGCCTCTGACTCAAGGGAAAGTGCTGAAAGAGAAATTAAAATATGGTTCAATTAAGAAAGGACTGATAAAGTGATTAAGGAATTTGAAGGTAATATGCCCATTATAGATGAAAAAACCTATATTGCCGAAGGTGCTAAAATAATCGGTAAAGTTACTTTAAAAGAATATTCTAGCATATGGTTTAATACAATTGTAAGAGGTGATGTAAACTCTATAGAAATAGGCAGATATACTAATATTCAAGATAACAGTGTAGTACATGTTTCAGATGATCATGCAACAGTTATAGGGGATTATGTAACTATAGGACATAATGCTATAGTCCATGCATGTACAATTGAGGATCATTGCCTAATAGGTATGGGTGCAATTATTATGGACGGTGCTCATATTGGAAGGGGAAGTATTATTGCTGCAGGAGCAGTAGTTACTAAGGACAAGGTGATTCCTCCCTACTCAATAGTTGCAGGATTACCTGCAAAGGTAATAAAAAAGGCATCAGAAGATATATCACAAATACACTCTCAAGCTTTAAAATATAAGACCTTATGGACCAAAAGGTATAATCTTTTACCAGATGGGGGAGGAGAGGAGTATGATGGAGGAAAAATAGTATAGTGACAGTAAGAAAGAACTAAATAATATTTCTTAAGGGGTGAACTTATGGCTATAGGAATAATTTATGAATCAGCAGAATGGTCAAATCTTTATTTAAGGGATTATTTAGTGAACAAAGGATTCGAGGTACTGTTTATTAATTTTGAAGAAGCTGCGTTAAATGCGGCTCAGTTTAGCAATGTAGATTTAATTGTTAACAGAATTTTTCCAAGTTCATACTTCAGAGGACATACAAAAACTTATTTTAAGGGTATTGATTTCTTAAATGAACTTAACAGAAGAGGAATACCCATGATAAATTCTAACGAAGCCTTAATGTATGATTTTGACAAACAATTAGTCTGCAATACTTTAAGGAAAAACAATATTAACACTCCTAAAATATATTGCTGTTCCAGTGAATTCTCCATTGATAATATAAAATATCCCTGCGTAGTAAAACCTAACAGAGGGGGCAGGTCATCCTATACTCATAAAGTCAACAATGCCCAGGAGTTGTCCGAAGTATTGAAATTATTACCTAAGGTAGAGTTTATATTCCAGGAATACATTGAATCTTTAGATAATTACACTTTAAGAATTGAAGTAATAGATGGAGAGGTTTTTTCCGCTGTAAAAAGAAGTATGGATGAAACAGGCATTTCCTCATATCACAGAGGAGCTCAATATAAGCATGTTCATAATTTGGACAAACATATTACAGATATGGTAATAGATACTTTAAATATATTAAATATTAAAATGGGTGGAATAGATGTTATTGTAGGTAAGAAGGGTCCCTTTATCATTGATGTAAATGCAACATCGAATTTTTCAAAGAAGTTTGTTGATTTCTTAGGTAGAAATCCCTTAGACAGAATGGGAGATGTAATTATAAATGAATACTATAAGTTGTGCCAGGTAGCAGGTTAGACAAAGTTCCAAATTTTTCAACAAAATTTGAATTTTGGTAATGCATTTGTTTATAAATTATTATATAATTACAGCATAATTATATTGGAGGGGACTTATGAAAAAGATCCGTAAAATATTTTCCCTGTGCCTTATAATAATTATGCTTTCAAATACTGTTGTATTTGGACAGATAAATATTAATGAAAATATTAAAGGTGCATTACTGGGAGATTTAGAAACTGGGGAAATACTTTATGAATATAATATAAATCAACAATTGGCAATTGCAAGCATTTCAAAACTTATGACCTATCTTCTCATGATGGACAAGGTTGCTGCTGGAGAAATATCCTTGGAAGATGATGTACTTATAAGCGGTCATGCAGCTGCCACAGAAGGAAGCAGATTTGGTCTGGTAGCTGGAGAAACTGTAAAGTTAAAAACTTTAGTAGATGGAATGCTAATAGTATCCGGTAATGATTGTGCAACTGCAATTGCCGAATATGTAGGAACTAATGTAGATAATTTTGTTAAGATGATGAATGCAAAAGCATCGGAAATAGGACTCCTGTCTGCAAGTTTCATCAATCCCCATGGATTGCCTATTAATGATGAAGATACAGGACAAAACAATATGTCCGTTTCAGACATTTATAAACTTACCCGACATATTTTAACCACATATCCGGAAATTTTAGAAGTAACCAAGAGGCCGGAGCTAACTATTCCTGAAAGAAATTTTAGCAGATCATCAACCAATCCTGTATTTGGATATATTGACGAAATAGATGGTTTGAAAACAGGATATACAGATAAAGCCGGTATTTGTTTAGTTTCAACCATACCTGTTATGGGACAAGGTCAGGGAGAAGATTATAGGCTTATAGGTATTATTCTAGGAGCTCAAACCCATGAAGACAGGCTGAATAAAACAATAAAATTATTGGAATACGGGAAAAATAATTTCAGTAAAATAAAATTAGTAGACCTTTCAGAAGCTATTGATAAAGTTTATATTTCTAATTCAAAATTAGATAAGGTAAGTGTTTATCCTGCTTCTGACTTTTATAAAGTAATAAAAAACAGCGATGTGGTTACAACTAAGATAACATATAATGAATCTGTAAAGGCTCCCATTGCAAAAGGGGAGAAAATAGGTAAATTAAGTATCTTTGTCAATGGTGAGGAAGTTTCAGATATTGATGTAATTGTTAATGAAAATATTGAAAAAGCAAACTTATTTGTAAGAATAATAAGGTTTTTCAAAAAAATATTTTAGATAAAATTTCCTAATTTTTTAAAATTCCGGTATATTGACAAAAGGATTAAAATAGTTTAATATTAAAATTACTGCGCACCTGTAGCTCAGTTGGATAGAGCAGTGCCCTCCTAAGGCATGTGCCGGGGGTTCGACTCCTCTCAGGTGCACCAATAAGCAATTATTTTTGATTAAACAAGAATAATTGCTTTTTTTATACAAAAATAATTGACAACGACTGTACTATATATTATAATACAGTCATTACTGTATTAAGTGTAATAGTACACCTATAATACAAAGTGTATATAAGGAGGTGTTACATTGATAAAAATTGACAATAATAATCCAAAAGCTATTTATGAACAAATTTACGATGAAATAGTCAGGTTAATTATGTCAAAAGTGTTTAAGCCTAATGATAAGCTGCCCTCAGTAAGAGAATTAGCTTCCATGACAAAGATAAATCCCAATACTATTCAAAAAGCTTATAAATACCTTGAAGATGATAATTATATTTACAGTATTAAAGGTGTGGGAAACTTTGTAAAAGATGCTGAAGAATTAAGGAATCTGCATATGAGAAATTTAAAAGAAGAACTATATAAAATTATAAAATCATTAAAAGAACTAGGATTAACCAAGGATGAACTTATAAAAATTGTTAATGAATTTATAGAACCGGGAATAGAAGGAGGCGAAAGCAATGTTGGAAGTAAGTAATTTAAGCAAAAAATTCGGTGATTTTCAGGTTCTTGAAAATATAAATATAAATGCTGAAAAAAATCAAATCTACGGTCTTGTAGGATCTAATGGTTGTGGAAAGACAACTATTCTAAAACATATAATGAGAATTTATAAAGAGGACGAAGGATACATATCTTTTGATGGTGAAGAGGTGTTGGAAGGTTCTGAAATAATTAAGGACTTTTACTATGTTCAGGATATATTGTACTTCCCATATCAGTATACTTTGAATAAGTTATTTCAATATGAAAAACTAATGTATGAAAATATGTCAGAAGAAAAGTTTCAGTATTTACTCAAATATTTTAATGTAGATGGAAACAAAGTTTTAAATAAAATGTCAAAGGGACAAAAAAAACAGGCAGCATTCGTCTTGGCAATAGCAGCTCAGCCTAAGTTATTATTGCTTGATGAAATTGTGGATGGACTAGATGGAGTTATTAAAAGAAAGTTTTGGGATGTACTCCTTAAAGAGGTTATGGAAAACAGTATGACTGTAATTATATCCTCCCACGATTTAAAGGAATTAGACAATATATGTGACAAAGTAGGAATAATGCACGAAGGAAAAATTCTTAAAGAAGAAAACTTAGAAAAAATGAAGGAAGAAATTAAAAGAGTACAGTTTGCAGTAGATGGTGAATTTGATCTTGGTGAATTGAAAGAATATAACATTTTAAAAACCACAAAAATTGGCAGTGTATATATTTGTACTTTAACAGGAAATATTGAAGATCTGCGAAAGTACTTACAGAGTAATTACAATCTTCTCTTATTTGATACCTTGTCAATGAGTCTTGAAGAAATATTTATCACCGAACTAGGAGGTGTAGGTTATGGAAAAGAAGAATAATTTTATGCAGCTTCTTATGTATTCAATTAAAGAAAAAAGAAATTGGGCATTGTTATCCATGGTTATAATTTTGGTAACAACCCTGATGATACCATATATATTAAGAGCAGATGAAGAAATATTTATAATGTTCGGAATTATTGAGTTATTTATTTTAGTTCTTATTAACTGTTTAGTTGACAACAACTTTCTTCATAATGAATATAAGTTAGCCTATTATAGGTCGAAACCTGTAACTTTAAGGAAACAAATTATAATAAATATTATTACCAACACATTATTTACAGCCTTTTTATTGGTATTAATTATATTTTCTGTTGTTTTTCACGGTACTGATTATGAAATACTTGATATATTTAAAACGCTCATTCCATGGTTGGCAGCAGGCATATTGTTGGCATCTCTGTCTTCAATATTGTCTGGCAATACCCTTATGGCTGGAGCCATGACCATATTTAATTTTTGTTTACCACTGATATTTTTTCTTGTAACAATGTTTATATTTTCCATATTAGAAAATGTTGTAATAGGATTCAATTTAAATGTATTGAGTGATTATTTCTATAATAATATATACCGGTTGGATTACTTGTACTTTGTTATATATTCGGACAAATCCATTGACTTTATATATGTTCTTCTTTTAGCAGTTATACTAATATTTATTTCTCTGTTACTCCACTGGTGCATAAAGAGAAGAAAGAACGAAAATACAGGATTTATCGTATTTGACGGATATAAATACTTTGTAGCAGTACTTAGTTCCTTGATAATTCCTGCATTTTTCTCAGTAAGTACATCCCAATATATTAGTATCTTAAGCAGAATTGTTATTTCATTTTCATTGGCTGTTCTTACCTACTATATAATAATTGCATTTATTGAAAAATCCTTTAGAATATCTAAGTTGTCCATAAAGGTTTTTGCAGTAAGCATGGTGTTGTTTTCAGCCCTGACAGGGGGTACCGTACTAGTTGCAAACCAATATAAAAATATGGTTCCTGATCCTGAAGACGTAAAAATTGCCTATATAGGTAACAATAGTTGGGCAGTTAATGAAGTAACCAGATTCTTGGAGGACCCTTCCAGAAATGAAAATATGACTCTAAATGAGCTTACAAGAAACTATGGTATAATTACTTTTGAGGAAATAGAAAATATTGAAAGTATTACTGAACTTCACAGGGAAATATTAAATAACCAAGAAATCCAGGGAGGAGATTATTACAGTAGTCGTTGCATAATAGCTTATTGGATGGAAGACGGAAGTGTTTTAAACAGGTACTATGTATTAAAAGCTAACGATTCTCAAGAAGATTCTCGGGCTGTTGAAATAAAGAACGAAATAGCTCATAAGATAATAAATTCTTCTGAATACAAAAGGCAAAAATATTACTACTTATATGATGAAGAATACTACAAAGGACGTAGCTTATATGCTAAGTTAGGAAACAATCACAATATTCTTGAAGCTTTTGAAAGTGTTAATTTAAACGATCTTAGGGATATTCTAATAATTGACCTTGACGATTATATTGAAGAAAATAAAGATGCCTTCTTAGAATTGACTACCTGGTATTATGATAAATATAGAGGACGTGAAGGTTATTATTTAGAAATCTATGAGAAAGTATCGGATAAGGATTCAAATTATTTGGATGAATTATTTATAGATAACTTTACCAATACACTAAATTATTTTAAATAAGTAAAGGGGACGTCGATGAATACCATCGTCGTCCCCGGACTTTTGTTATTTTTGAACTATTGCAATAGGTGGAACTTGCATACTTGCCACAACTACATTTTCATTAAATACTATTTTTACCGGATTTGTTTCACTTTCTACGATTATTTTCCTTGCCTTCACATCTGTAAGCTCAACTGTATTTACTTTTCCTGCTGAGATTACAATATCCCCCAATACTACCACATTCTTAATATAAACATTACCATTCCCCACAGAATCCAATACCTTTAAATTTCCTACCACGACAGCACTGCTATAAGTTTCATTGTAATTGGTAATATTGAATCCGTATTCAATATTCTCATTTTCTACTATTTCATAAATAATTTTAACGGCTTCTGCTCGGGTTAAGGGCCTTGAAGGCATGTACACTCCGTTGGGATAACCTAGTATGTAACCTTTGTTGTAGACAGTATTCACACTGTCCCTTGCCCATTCCTGTATGGTGTTGTAGTCAGAAAGTAAGGTTGCTCCTTCTCCATCTACATTTCCTGTAGTTATGGCACCGGCAACTACCTTGGCTGCCTCTTCACGTTTTATGGGATTGTTTGGTCTGAACGTATTGTTTTCATATCCAGAGAAAAATCCTGCAGCTACAGATTTTTGAATATCTTTATAAAACCAATCAATTTCCTTTACATCGGAAAAGTTTACTTCTTCTGATATTTCTATTTTCAATGCACTGTTTAGAAGTTTGGAAAATTCAGCCCTGGTAATTGTTCTGTCAGGTTTAAAAGTTCCATCTTCATAGCCAGTTACAAATCCCAATTTAACGGCATTATTTATCCAGTCTTTTGCCCAATGGCCGTCAATATCAGTAAGGACAGATGATTGTCTCACTTCCTGGAATTCTGTATCTGAAATATTATTAATATCTAAGTTTTCATGGGTATATGTTTGCTCAGTATCATTTACCTGTTCATTATCGGTAATAACATCTAAAATATCTCCGTAAGCCGTTATATTTATGTTAATGGTCAGCAGGATACAAAGACTAAGTACCCATATTTTATTAATTATTTTTTTCATACTACCTCCTTCTCTTATATAAGACTCAACTCCCTTTAGATTTGTTCCATATAAGATTATCTTTATTATAGATTTATTAAGTTTTAAAGTAAACAGGTAATTAAAGACATATGTGTTGACTTCATTAGGAATAATAAACTATAATTGTAACAAAGGAAGGAATATTATGGACGAAATATTTATGAGGGAAGCTTTAAAAGAAGCCTATAAGGCCTATGAAATAAAGGAAGTTCCCATAGGTGCAGTAATAGTACGTGAAGGAAAAATAGTAGGTAGAGGCTTTAATCAGAAAGAAACATTAAAAGATGCAACCCTACACGGTGAAATTACAGCAATAAGAGAGGCATGCAGAAACTTGGGAGGATGGAGGCTACCCGGATGTACCATGTACGTAACCTTAGAACCCTGTCCTATGTGTGCCGGTGCCATAGTTAATGCCCGCATAGAAAGGTTGGTAATCGGTGCAAAGGATTTAAAATCGGGAGCATGTGGCTCTGTGCTTAATATTGCTAGACATAGTATGTTAAATCACAGTGCAGAGGTTGTTTTTGGAGTATTGGAAGAGGAATGTTCCCAACTTATAAAAAAATTTTTTATGGAACTTCGTAAAAATAAGTAAGGAGGCTGCAATGGAGAGATATCCCATACTTGAATTTAACTTAGAAAAACTATACAACAATACGAAAATAATAACAAATCTTTGTAGGGACTACGGTATTAATGTGGCAGGTATTATAAAAGGGTTTGGAGGAATACCTGAAGGTGCGGAGGAAATGGCAAGGGGAGGATGTCATCAAATAGGAAGCTCCAGAATAGAGCAGCTTAAGGCTCTTAAAGAGAGGGGAATAGATATACCCTTGTTGATGGTCAGAATTCCCATGATGTGTGAAATTGAAGATGTGGTAAAATACAGCGATATATGTTTGGTTTCGGAAAGAGAAACTTTAAATATGTTAAATGCAGAAGCTAAGAAACAGAATAAAAAGTACGGTGTAGTGCTGATGCATGATTTGGGAGATTTACGGGAAGGAGTTTTTACTAAGGAAGAATTGGTGGAATTAGCTGAATATGTAGAGTATAGTCTCAGTAGCCTAGTACTTGAAGGAATTGGTACTAATTTAAGTTGTTACGGTTCCGTTGCTCCCACCACTGAAAATTTAAGCCGTTTAGCAGATGCTGCTTCCGAAATAGAGAATAAGCTTAACAGAAAACTAAATATAGTATCCGGAGGTGGTACAACCACTCTTCCCTTAATGGTCAGAGGAGGTGTTCCCAAGAAAATAAATCACTTAAGGATAGGAGAAGGTATTAATAATACTCAGGATTTACCCTTGTATTGGGATACAAAT
Organism: Tissierellia bacterium; assembly: GCA_012843025.1. Taxonomy (GTDB): domain Bacteria; phylum Bacillota; class Clostridia; order Tissierellales; family Sedimentibacteraceae; genus Sedimentibacter. The sequence continues at coordinate 62,204 of DURT01000050.1, forward strand.
ATTGAGGGTTTGGATCCAGATGTGTTTGTATTAAAGGCACAAATAGTTGAATTAAACGAAAAACCTACCCATCCTATCGGTCAGCTGATGGTAAATGCTTTTGGCGATTTACCTCATTATGAAGATAGGGGAATAAGAAAAAGGGCGATACTAGCATTGGGGAATCAAGATTTAGGAGATTCTTCAAGATTAGTCCCCAAGGATAAGGATATTATTGTATTAGGAGCTAGCAGCGACCATACTATATTAGATATTCATGACTGTAAGACTGAATATAAGTTGGGAGATATAGTTGAATTTAATATTCTTTACCAAGCTATGCTGATGACATCTCTATCAGATTATGTATATAAGAAAATAATTAAATAAGGAGGTGAACAAATGCCAATAGTTCAAATTGAAATGCTTAAAGGAAGAACCTTAGAACAAAAGAGAGAAATGGTTAAAGAAGTAACAGAAGCTATTTCTAAAACAGCAAATTGTCCTAAGGAAAATGTTAGGATTATCATAAGAGAAATGGATCCTGAAAACTTTGCTGAAGTAGGAGTTCTTAGATGTGACAAAAAATAATGGCTTAAGCCATTATTTTTTTGAAGTATGCTGTGTTTTGTAGTAGAAGGTTTAAAATTGTAAAGGTCTATTGTATAATAGTCTGAAAAGGATATGCCCCCGTTATAGGTGAGGAAATCATCAAATCAGGAAAAGGAGAAGGTATGAAACTTATATCATGGAATGTAAACGGTTTAAGATCCACTGTGAAAAAAGGATTCACAGAAATTTTTAAGGATTTTGATGCAGATATTTTCTGTATACAGGAAACAAAGTTACAAGAAGGTCAAATAGATCTGAAATTTGAAGGATATTATGATTATTGGAACTATGCGGAGAGAAAGGGATATTCCGGAACTGCCGTATTTACAAAGCATGAACCTTTATCGGTTACTTATGGATTAGGAATAGAGGAGCATGATAAGGAAGGAAGAGTAATAACCTTAGAGTATGAGGACTTTATTTTGGTCAATGTTTATACTCCAAACTCCCAAAGAGGATTAGCAAGACTAAGCTATAGAATGACCTGGGAAGATGACTTCAGGAATTATTTATTAAAATTAAATGAAAAGAAACATGTAGTAGTATGTGGCGACTTAAATGTAGCACATAAGGAAATAGACTTGAAAAATCCTAGTACCAACAGGAAAAATGCAGGCTTTACTGATGAAGAAAGAGAAAAAATGACGGAACTATTAAATGCGGGATTTATTGATACTTTCAGATATTTTTATCCTGATAAAAGAGATGCTTATACCTGGTGGTCAAACTTTGCAAATTCAAGGGAAAGGAATATTGGCTGGAGAATAGACTATTTCATAACTTCTAACTCATTTGAAAAAAATCTTAAGGATGCAGTCATTTATTCGGATGTATATGGTAGTGATCACTGTCCTGTGGGACTGTTAATAAAATAAACAGCAGAAGGCAAATAATCCTTGTGTAAATATTATCTTTGGGAACGGGGGATAATATACCCGTTCTAAATTACATACAAGGAGGCGCTATGAAAAAAATATTGACTGTTATATGGATACTTATCCTTTTAACAGGCTGTAGCAGAGCTTTTTCGGAAGTTACGGAAATTGAAGGGGTTAATTTACAAACAGGGGAAAGGATTGTAATATCTGAGAATAGTGAAGATTGGAATACTATATTAAATGCTTTAAAGAAAAAAGAAAAAACCACCGATACTTTTTCTGACTTGTTAACTTATGAATTAATATTGAAAAACCAAGAAAACTTTCAAAGTTACAAATTAAGCTTCGACGTAAAGAATAAATCTGTATATCTTTTTGATAATAACTCCAACTATAAAATTAAGGACAGTGCTGCAAAAGAATTGTTGGTAATGGACATTTTTTCATATATATATGTGGATTCAACCATTTATGATATTTATGTGGACTTGGAGGGGAAAAGATACAGTCCTTCTATAGAATATAATTGGTTCGTCAAAAATGTTGAAGGTATTTATATAAATAAATCCGGGAGTTTAAAGGGCAAGTATGAAAAGAAGAATGAATTCTTAATAGGCGAAGAAGTTGTTGACCTTGTATTTGAAAAGCTTCCTGATAATTTTACAGTAAGGGTATATTCTGAAGATAAATTATTAAGTACTGGAAGAAATATTAATGAGGTTTTGTCTCGTATAAAAAGAGACGGAGAATACTTTGTTGAATGTGAAAGCCATTGGCATTTTAATAAAAATACAGATTTTTACGGAAGCCAGACCTTGAAATTCACAGCAGTAATCGATAGACCTCCAGAGATTAAAGTTATTACAAGGGAAAATTACCCGGGAAATATTTTGTTGGTTTCCGTCGAAAATTTAAATAGTAATGACACGATTAAAATTATCACAGATGCAGTTAAGACAGAAAACCAGCCCTATATATATGGAGAGAAACATTATTTTATTTGTCCTGTAGATCTTAATATTGAGGCGGGAGATTATCAACTGATGGCCGTTATAAATGAAGGTAGTAAGGATGAACTAATATTAGAAGAAACCCTTACTATAGGCCACAGAAGTTTTAAAACCCAGTACCTTTCAGTAAGTGAAGAAATGAACCAAACTAACAACAATAGCGCAGCTGTTTATGAATTTGCTCAACTTGTAAAACCTGCAAGAACTGTATCTGTGGAAGAAAAGCTATGGGAAGGAACTTTTATTATGCCGGTGGAAGGCAGACTTACTACTGACTTTGGTGAAATACGCTATGTAAACAACGAATCTTCCTCTTCAAGACATTCGGGACTTGACTTGGCAGCTCCCTTGGACACTCCCGTTAAAGCTCCAAATAAGGGTATAGTTGTTTTTGCCATGGAAGGACTTCTATCTCCAGGAAATACAATAGTTATCGATCATGGCATGGGATTATTTACCTCCTACTATCATTTGAATAATATCAATGTTAAAAAAGGGGATTTAGTTAATAAGGGAGATATAATTGGAACTGTTGGAACCACAGGTTTTTCTACTGGACCCCACCTTCATTATGCAGTGAGTATTTATAATACTTATGTAAATCCTTATCAGACTTTAAGCGGAATAATAGATTAAAAATATCTGTTTATATTATCCTCCTTATGGTATAATTAAATGAAAGTTTGTATGGGAGGTATAATATGGCGTACCTAGGATATGCTTGGCTGGGTATAGTAGTTGTTTCTGTAATAATAGAGGCTTTAACCATGGGTCTTACCACCATATGGTTTGCCATTGGTGCGATTGTAGCATTTCTTGTTAATTTAACTGGTATTGGAATTGAAGTACAAATAGTAGCTTTCTTATTAGTTTCTATATTATGCCTACTATTTACAAGGCCCTTTGCAATGAAAAAATTAAAAGTCGGAAGAATCAGGACTAATACTGACTTGTTAATTGGTCAGCAATGCAAAGTAGAATCGACTATTGACAATTTAAACAACCAGGGGACAGTTAATGTTAAGGGGCAAATTTGGACTGCTAGGTCTGTTGACGATCAGGTAATTGAAAAAGGTGAAATTGTAACTATAAAAGAAATTATCGGTGTTAAGCTGATAGTTGAGAAAAAATAAGGAGGAGCTATGGAATATATTGGTTTTGTAATATTTCTGTTTTTAGTAGTAGTTTTACTGGCAACAAACATAAGAATTGTTCCTCAGGCCAATGCCTATGTTATTGAACGTTTAGGTGCATATCATACCACTTGGGGTGTAGGGGTACATGTAAAGGTTCCTTTAATTGACAGAATAGTAAATAAAGTATCTTTAAAGGAGCAGGTGGTGGATTTTCCTCCCCAACCGGTAATTACCAAGGACAATGTTACTATGCAAATAGATACTGTAATATTTTTTCAAATTACCGATCCTAAATTTTTCACTTATGGTGTTGAGAGACCTATATCGGCAATTGATTTTTTAACGGCCACAACTTTAAGAAATATAATCGGTGACTTGGAATTAGATGAAACATTGACTTCCAGGGAAATAATAAATGCCAAGATGAGATCTATCTTGGACGATGCCACTGACCCTTGGGGTATCAAAATAAATCGTGTAGAAGTTAAAAATATTTTACCTCCTAAAGAAATTCAAAATGCTATGGAAAAACAAATGAAGGCAGAAAGAGAAAAGAGGGAAGCAATCTTAATTGCCGAGGGACAAAGGAATTCTGCTATATTGGTAGCAGAGGGGAAGAAGGAATCTCTTATTCTTGAGGCTGAGGCAGAAAAGCAAGCTGCCATATTAAGAGCTGAAGCAAAGAAGGAAGCTTTAGTTAAAGAAGCTGAAGGTGAAGCGGAAGCAATTTTAAGTATTCAAAGAGCAACGGCGGAAGGTTTGAAAATGATAAAGGATGTTGAACTTAGCAAAGAAGTACTCACCTTTAAGAGCTTTGAATCCTTTGAAAAGGCAGCAAACGGTCAAGCGACTAAAATAATAATTCCATCTGAAATTCAAAGTCTTGCAGGGCTTTCTAAAGCACTGAAAGAAACTGTGAATGAATAAAAGTACCTCCTTTGGAAATATTCCAAAGGAGGGGAATTAATTTACTTGAATATATTTTTTGAAAAAGTAATCCTTTTCCTTTGTATATATCTGTCTGATATAATTCCTTGGACTACCAGTATAACTCCTAATGCTACAATAATGTCTCCAATACTTACTACAAACCAATTTCCAATGGGAATTATATTACCTAAAAAGCTTAAAGTTGCGGCTTCAGAGGATTTGTAAAATAACAATTTTCCCTTTTCTAACAATTCCACCATTTCTGCTCCGTATATTTGTTCCGCAGCTTCCGGTGATAAAGGAAATTTAAATCCGTTCACTAAAAATGAGAATAAATTTAAAGATAGGCCACTTAAGGGGAGAAACATATACTTAATACTAAAATTTGCAATTAAAAACAGTCCGGAAAATATCATGGAACCTATCAGAAATATCGTATATATGGATGAGTCGTAATCATAGAGACCTAAGTTCATAACTATAATTCCCAAGTATAGCAGTGCAGAAATATAAATAAGGGGTTTATAATTAAAATTAACATACGATAATCTGGATATTTTGCCTTTTCTTACATAGCCTATAATTATTCCCAGTATTAAAGCTTCAAAAAACATAAGTACCTCCGTCCCTAAGAGCTATTTTTATTCTACAATATATAAAAAATTATATCAACTTATATTTGATAAATAATTGAAGTTGACTGGGAAAAATATCTATGTTATTATTTCTTTAATTATTTACTTAGGAGGTTTTATATTGTTAGAGGAAGGCTCGTTGTGGGGTCCAATTGTTCTACAATTGACTTTATTATTTATTAATGCTATTTTTGCTTCAGCGGAAATTGCAGTTATATCCATGAATGACAACAGATTGGCAAAGATGGCAGCACAAGGAGATAAACGTGTCCTTAGACTTTCGAAACTTACGGAACAGCCATCCCAATTCCTTTCCGTAATACAGATTTCTATTACATTAGCTTCCCTTTTGGGAGGTGCTTTTGCTGCGGAAAATTTCGCAAGTAGATTGACAGGTTTTTTGATACAAATAGGAGTTACCATACCTGGAGCAGTTTTAAATTCTATTTCGGTAGTTTTAATAACTGTATTTTTGTCCTACGTAACCTTGGTTATAGGGGAACTGGTTCCTAAAAGGGTTGCAATGAAGAATGCTGAGACTATAGCCTTATTTTTATCAGGACTTTTATATGTAATTTCTAAAGTATTTGCGCCCTTAGTATGGCTTTTAACAAGCTCCACCAATGGTGTTTTAAGATTAATTGGGATTGATCCAAATTCCGAAGATGATGATGTGACGGAAGAAGATATACGGATGATGGTGGATGTGGGAAGTGAAAAGGGCTCAATAAATGAAAGTGAAAAAGAAATGATTCAAAATGTTTTTGAGTTTGATAATAAAACTGCAGAAGAAGTAATGACCCATAGAACAGAAGTAGTTATATTGTGGATTGATGAAACAGAAGAAGAATGGCATAAGAAAATAGGGGAAAGCAGATTTTCAAAATTCCCTGTATGCGATGGAAGTGCCGACAATATAATAGGAGTATTAGATATAAAGGATTATTATAGAATAGAAGACAAAACTATAGAAAATATTATGAAAAATGCAGTTAAACCTGCATACTATGTACCTGAAACCGTTAGAACGGATGTATTGTTTCAAAATATGCAAAAAACCAGAAATCATTTTGCGGTTGTATTCGATGAATATGGTGGTATGAGCGGCATAATAACCATGAATGATTTATTAGAGCAAATAGTGGGAAATTTGGAAGATGACCATACTATACCAGAAGTAAAAGAAATTGAAAAAATAGATGAGAATACCTGGAAAATCAAAGGTTCTGCCTACTTGGACCATGTATCCAAGGAATTAGGTGTAGTACTTCCTGATGAGGATTTTGACACTTTCGGTGGGTTAGTTTTTGGAATATTAGGAATAATTCCCGAAGACGGTACCACCTTAGAATTGGAGGAATACGGCCTTAAGATTGTTGTAACGGAAATAAGGGGAAGGAGGCTGGAAACTGCTATCGTGTGCAAAAATTCCAGCAAAGACATATAAAGGATTCCTTAAGTATTGTCTTGTATTATAAATACAAGGAGGACATATGAATTATTTATTAGGTAGATTATTATTCTTGCCAGGAATATTGTTGGGAATATCAGTACATGAGTTTTCCCATGGCTATGCAGCAGTGAAATTAGGTGATAATACGCCCCTTTTACAAGGTCGTATAACTCTTAATCCTCTTAGCCATTTAGATCCCTTAGGCTTTTTATGTTTATTGCTGTTTGGTTTCGGATGGGCAAAACCAGTAATGGTTAATAACAGAAATTTTAAAAATCCCAGAAGAGATGATGCCATTGTATCACTGGCAGGACCTGCAGCGAATTTTTTAGTTGCTGCTTTATTTACATTTTTTATGAAATTGGCGTATACATTTCTTCCCTATACTTTGTCCAATCAAATAATTTTCGAAGTATTGAGAGGGACTGTTTACATAAACTTAGTATTAATGGTATTTAACCTTATTCCCATACCTCCCTTGGATGGGCACCATATATTGGGAAGTATCGGGGGAGCGAAAGTATGGAACTTTTATTACAAATATTACGACCATTTAAGATTTTTACTGATTTTACTGATAGTATTCAGGGGAGTAGGAACTATAATCGGTCCACCCATTAACATCTTGTACAGATTTTTAATGTCTACTATATTTTATTAGGTGAATATGGAAAATAAAAGAGAATTAAGAAAGAAAATACTTACTACAAGAAATAACATGTCCAGGGAAGACGTGGAAAATAACAGCATCCTTATATGGGACAAAATAATAAACTCAGAAATATATATTAAAAGTAAGGTTGTTTTTATATACTTGGATTTCAAAAATGAAGTCATGACATTTCCCTCTATTAAAAGGATGTTGAAAGAGGGGAAGCGTGTCCTAGTGCCCTATACGGACATTGTTAATACAAAACTTATTCCTTCTGAAATATTTGATGAAAGAGATTTAGTCTTAAATCCCTTTGGTTACTATGAGCCTAAAACACCTCAACCTGTCCCTTTGGATAAGATTGATTTAGTTATAGTACCTGGGGTGGCTTTTGATGAGGATTTAAATAGAATAGGTTTTGGAAAAGGATACTACGACAGAATTCTATATAGACTGAGCTCTCGTGCAAAAAAGGTTGCAGTTGCCCATGACTTCCAGGTATTAAATTCCATACCATCGGAAGAACATGATGTAAAAATGGATATTATAGTAACTGAAAAAAGGGTAATTGGAGCTACACTTCAGTAGATTACCTTGCTATAGTAATTACATAAACTTTAGCTACTCCGAAATTAAGGAGTGTCTTGGAACATTCATCGACAGTGGAGCCTGTAGTATAAACATCATCTATTAGCAGTACTCTGCTGTTTTTTATATTCTCGTTTCTAGGGAGTTTTTTTACGGAGAATGCGTTTTTGAGATTTTTCCTCCGGGATGATTTGCTTTGTTGACTTTGTTTGGGTGTTTTCTTGGTACGTTTTAAAACATCCTTATAAGGAATAGATAGTTTTTCTGATAAATACCTTCCTAATAGTTCTGCTTGATTATAGCCTCTAATTCGTAATTTGGACGGATGAAGAGGTACACTAACTATGTAATCAAAGTCTGTATAATTATTTTCCTTCATGTAATCTATCAAACACTTTCCAAAAAGTTTGTAAAAGTAGGGTTTATTATAATACTTGAAGTTATAAATACTGTCTTTAACAAGACCTTTATATGAATATGGTGACTTTGATACTTCAAAGCTTCTGTCATAAGTGCAGCAATCCCGACAAAAAATGTGGTCGGTGGAAGCAATGGGCTTGGAGCATTTTGCACATAAAGGAGGTTCTAATTTTATAAATTTTCTTTCACAGTCAATGCAAATATATTTATCATTAATAGATTCATTATAAGTATTGCAAATGAAGCAGGTATTTTTTTCTGGATAGAGTAATTCTAAAAAAGATTCTACATACTCTTTCATACTGCCTCCTGAAAATTTTGATTTATCCAATGGACAGGTCTCCTCCGCTGGTTAAAAGACGGTATGTTTCTACTGTGGATCTAAGTCTGTAATCAAGGGCTGAAAATCGCTTTTGAATTTTATTGTTTTCAACCATTTCTTCCATATATTTTTCTTGTCCCACCAATACTACTAGTTTTTTCGCCCTGGTAATTGCTGTATAGAAGAGATTGCGGGTCATTAACATAGGAGGCCCCCATACCATGGGCATAATTATAACGGGGAATTCACTTCCCTGACTTTTATGAACAGTTGTGGCATAAGCAAGTATTAATTCATCCAATTGATTAAAGTTGTATATTACTTCTTTGTCGTCATCAAATTGTACTAACAGTTCCTGGTCTTTATTATTAATATATACTATGAAACCTATATCACCGTTATATATTCCCTCTCCCGTAACATTTTTATTTCCAGTAAGGGTCCAGCTAGCCTGATAATTGTTTTTAACCTGCATTACTTTATCCCCTTCTCTGAAGGTATAATTACCGAAAGTTTTTTCTTTTTTATACTTAGAGGGAGGATTTATAGCTTCCTGAATTTTTTTATTGAGTTCAATAACCCCTGCAGTTCCCTTTTTCATGGGAGAAAGTACTTGAATATCCTTAATAGGGTCTAAGTTATATTTATTGGGCAACCTGTTTTTATATAGGTCAACTATTAATTCTAAGACACTTTTACTGCTATTTTGTTTAATGAAATAAAAATCCGAACCCTTTTTATTGCATAAAGGCATAGTGCCTTTATTAACTGCGTGGGCATTTTGAACGATCATGCTTCCAACTGATTGTCTGAATATCATATCTAATCGAATAGTTTTTATAGTATTGCTCTTAATAATATCTGCCAGTACATTTCCTGCCCCTACAGAGGGGAGTTGGTCCACATCACCCACCATAATAAGTTTAGTTCCTCTATTAATAGCTTTCAGCAAATTATTCATCAGTAATATATCTACCATGGACATTTCATCCACTATTACTACGTGACAGTCCAAGGGCGAATTTTCGTTTTTGTTGAAAATTAAGTTCCTATCATCTTCTCCGTAGGCGTATTCTAACATACGGTGTATGGTTTTTGCTTCTCTGCCAGTAGATTCGGTAATACGCTTAGCGGCTCTTCCTGTAGGAGCACAAAGGAGTACTTTTTTGCCCATTGCTTCGAAAATTTTTATTATTGACAATATAATTGTTGTCTTTCCTGTTCCAGGGCCTCCCGTAATTACTATTACCCCGTTAAGTATGGATTGGATTACCGCTTCCTTTTGCATTTCCGTAAGGGTGAGGGATGATTCTTTCTCTACATTTTCCAAGTATTCTACTACCTCTTCTTCCGGAATATCCCAATTGGTTTGTGCTAAATTAATTAGTCCCTTACAAACATTTACTTCAGCCGTATGGTAGGGCAGATAGTAGACAACAGTTTCGTTCTTAATATTTTCTATGTGAATTTTGTCAGTAAAGGCCATATTTCTTACTTCATCTTCCACCTTATCTACAGCTACACTTAGAAGAGCAGCGGTACTTTTTACTAGCATATGGTAAGGCATGTAGGAATGTCCCCGTATGGCGTATTCCAACAAGACATATTTTACACCGGAGGATATGCGGTAAGGAGAATCCTTTTCAACTCCTAAAGAGGAAGCTATTTTATCAGCTAACTTAAATCCAATACCGTATATATCTTCCGATAGCCTGTAGGGGTTTTCCTGTATTATGGGAATAGTATTTTTACCGTATTCCTTATATATTTTTATACTCAAGTTTGTACTTATGCCATGGCTTTGCAAAAACATCATAATCTCTTTAATATCTGCTTGTTCTGCAAAACTATTAGCAATCATTTCTGCCTTTTTCTTTCCTATTCCAGGAACTTCAGTAAGTCTTTTAGGATTATTCTGAATTATATTAAAAGTATCTTCCTTAAAGGCTTCCACAATTTTTTTGGCTGTAAATTTTCCTATTCCTTTAATAAAACCTGAACTTAGATAATTTTCAATCTGTTTTAGATCGGTAGGCAGCAGTGTTTTATAAATATCAACCTGAAATTGCTCGCCATACTTGGGATGCTTTATTCTTTTGCCGAATATTTCTATATGTTCTCCCATTAATTCAGTAGCGAAAATTCCTGTTATGGGTATTACTTCATTCTCTGCTTCTAATAAAGCTACCGTATACCCGTTTTCTTCATTTCTAAAAATAATTTCAACTACTATACCTTTCAAACTTTCCATCCAATGCTCCTTTGTTATATTAATAATATTATACCATATTAGGAATATGTATGAATCATTTATTTTAAAATTCCCATAGAATTCGCAATTTTCTCTTTAAAAGATTAATGAACTGTGATAAACTAAATTTCAGATTTACTAGGAAATATATCTGTAAGAAAGGAATAGACATGTCTAAGGAAAATTTCGTTAAAGGTGCTGCAATACTTAGTATTGCAGGTTTACTTGTAAAAATATTGGGAGCAGTTTACAGAATACCTCTTACAAACTTAATAGGAACGGAAGGAATAGGCTATTATCAGCCTGCTTATAATATATATAATCTTTTGCTGGTGGTGTCCTTGTCAGGATTTCCTACGGCTATAGCGAAGATGGTTTCAGAAAGAAGAGCATTAAACAACTATGAAGGGGCATACCAGGTATACAAGGTATCCAGGTGGGGATTGTTTTTAATAGGATTGATTTCATCCGTATTTGTTCTGATATTTGCCCGGGACCTAGTTACTCTTCAAGGATATCCAGGTTCTTATTATTCAATGTTGGCTTTGGTTCCCGCTTTATTTACGGTACCCTTATTGTCTGCTTACAGGGGATTTTTCATGGGAACTCAAAATATGACTCCCATTGCTTTATCCCAGCTTATAGAGCAGGTTTTTAGAGTTGTAGTAGGCCTTTACTTAGCCTATGCATTAGTGGGAAGGGGATTGGAAGAAGCCGCAGCAGGTGCAACTTTCGGTGCTTCTGCTGGAGGAGTGGCAGCTCTTATATTAATTTATATAATGTTTCTTTTTAACAGAAAAGCTATGAAAAAAGAAATATTAAGCTCCTCCCAAAATAAAACAGAACCAGTGTGGTACATAGTAAAAAATCTTTTATATATAGCTATTCCCATAACTATTGGAGCTTCAATAGCACCATTGATGGGTATTATGGATCAAAATATTGTTTCTAACCGACTGGCAGCTATTGGATATACCAGTGTGGAAATTGCTGATATGTTTGGTGAACTTAGCGGTACTGCCCAAACTTTAATTAATTTTCCCCAGGTATTTTCAACTGCAGTGGCCATGAGCTTAGTTCCTGCAATTACAGAGGCATACACACGAAAACATATAAAAAGGTTAAATGAAACAGCTAATGCAGGAGTTAAATTGTCACTTATAATAGGTATTCCTTGTGGAATAGGGTTATTCATGCTGGCAGAGCCTATTATTGCCCTCCTGTATTCTTCCATAGGTCCTGAGAAACATGCAAGTTCCGGGGCTCTTTTGGAAATACTGTCTATAGGAGTAATTTTCTTAACGGTAGTTCAAGCCTTTACCGCAATACTTCAATCGGTAAACAAACAGTTCCATCCGGTGAAAAACTTAGCTATAGGATTGGTAATCAAGGTAGTATTGTCCTATATATTAATTGGAATCCCAAATATTAATATCAAAGGTGCTGCTATCAGTACCACCGTGGCATATTTTGCTGTTGCAATATTAAATCTATATGATATAAACAAAACACAAATAAAAATTAATATTATTAAGGTATCATCCAGGACACTTTTATCTTCAGCTGTTATGGCTGTTACAGTGAAGATTTCCTTTACCTTTATTAATGCAGCCTTGGGAAGTCAAAATTTAGCTACCTTAGGGTCAATATCCTTGGCAGCCATAGTTTATGGAATTTGTCTTTTCCTTACTGGAGCAATAACTAAGGAAGACTTAGAACTTATACCAAAAGGAGAAAAACTAAAGAAATTTGTGAGGAAATAATATGAACACCATTCAAATTATAGGACTGGGAGCGGGAACTAAGGAAGAGTTAACCTTGAAAGCTTATCAGGCTCTTTCCGAAAACATACCTACATTTGTTAGAACTGACCGACATCCCATTGTTGAGGAACTAAGAGAAAATATAAAAATAGAAAGTTTTGATGATTATTTTGAAAAATATAGTACTTTTAATGAAATTTATGAAAAAATAGCCGAAGAATTAGTTAGACTAGCAAATTGTCATGGAAAAATTAATTACTGTACTTCAGGAAGTCCCTACTACGGTGATATAGTAACAAAAAAGTTATTAAATGAATATAAAGACCAAATAAATATAATAATAATTGATGGAATGAGTTTTATTGATAAATGCATAAAACTTTCAGGTTATACAGATTATAAAAATATTTCCATATTAGATTCCTTTGAGGTGGATGAGTTTACTTTTGATGTTAATTCTTTTAATATAATAACTCAGGTTGATGATGTGGAAACTGCCTCTTATCTTAAAATAAAATTAATGGAAGTATACCCTAGTACTATAGATACACTTATTATCGATGTTTTGGAAAATAATGTAAAAAAAGTACCTCTTTATATGTTGGATCAAGAAAAAAAATATGGATTTTCAACATATTTTTGCATTCTACCTATTGAAATTTCAGATAATAAGGTATATAATGTTAATAATCTTCGAAGGATAGTAAGAATACTGCGGGGTCCTGATGGATGTCCATGGGATAAGAAACAGACCCATCGTTCTATAAGACAGCATGTTATTGAAGAAGCTTATGAAGTAGTTGATGCTATAGACAAGGGGGATATTGACAATCTAATAGAGGAATTAGGGGATCTTTTGTTTCAGGTTGTTTTTCATTCAGAGCTTGGTAGTGAAGAAGGTTATTTTAACTTCAATGACGTAGTAACTAACGTTTGCAAAAAAATGTATTTCAGACATCCTCATGTATTTGGGGATGTAAGTGCCCACAGTGCTGAAGAAGCATTGGAAAGCTGGGAAAATTCAAAGCTGAAAGAAAAAAATTTATCTACATATACGGATAATTTAAAGAATGTACCCAAAGCCCTGTCTCCTTTAAGCAGGAGCTATAAGATACAGAAGAGGGCTGCTGAAGTAGGGTTCGATTGGTCTGATTCAAAGGATGTACTGGCTAAAGTTAAGGAAGAACTCTTAGAATTCATTGAAGAGTATAACAAGAACAATATTGAAAATATGGAAGAAGAGTTTGGAGATCTATTGTTTGCCTTGGTTAATTTTGCGAGATTTGAAAATATTAACCCTGATGTTGCTCTTAATAAAACAATAAATAAATTTATTAACCGTTTTGAATATATTGAAAAGAATTCTACAAAAGATTTAAAACAAATGACTCTGAAAGAAATGGATGAGTTATGGGAAAAATCAAAGTTCCAATAGGAATTTAGATAAAATTAAATAAACACTTTTTTTAGGAGGATTTTTATGAATAAAGCTGAATTGATTGCTAGTGTTGCTGACAAAACAGGTTTTACTAAAAAAGACGTTGAAAAAGCTTTAAACAGTTTTATGGAAACAATAAAAGAAGAATTAGTGGCAGGCGGAAAAGTACAATTAGTTGGATTTGGAACTTTTGAGGTTAGAGACAGAAAAGCAAGACAGGGAAGAAATCCTAGAAATCCTAGCGAAACAATAGATATTCCCGCATCAAAGGCACCTGTGTTTAAAGCAGGCAAGTCATTAAAAGAAGCAGTTAACAAATAAATAGACTAGGGGACTAAGTAGGTCCCCTCTTTGTTTCTTTATTTACTGGTAATCCACAAGACCTACTCCCCATTTTTGCATCTTCTATAATTATTGACAAACAATTATTTATAAATGTATAATAAATGATAAGGGGAGGAAGTATGTGGGAAATAATAGAGCATGGACTGATTGACTCAGCTAGGATGTTGCCATTTTTATTTGTGGCATATTTTGTAATTGAATACATAGAACATAAGTCCTCGGGTAAATTAATCAATGGTTTAAGGAAATATGGAGTTGTGGGGGGAGCAGTTTTAGGCTGTGTACCTCAATGTGGTTTTTCTTTGGCAGCATCAAATTTATATGCAGGCAAAATAATTACTACAGGTACATTAATAGCCGTATTTATTTCTACTTCCGATGAAGCCATACCCATACTGTTATCTAATCCGGGGAATCTATACACTATTATATTGCTTATTGTAATAAAAGTATTAATTGCAGTAGGTGCAGGATTTGCAGCGGATATATTTTTAAGGGACTTTTTCCGAAAAAACGCTAAGAATAAGGATACAATAATTGATGCCATTCAACATGTATGTAGTGACTGTGGGTGTCATGAAGAAGAGAATATACTAAAACCTGCCTTGAAACATACCTTTAATATATTTATATTCATACTTATTACCAATATATTAATAGAGGCTTTAATAACTTTTGTAGGTGAAGAGAATTTGTACAGGTTTCTATTACATGACAGTATTTTTCAGCCTTTACTGGCAGGGATAATAGGATTCATACCCAATTGTGCTGCTTCTGTAGTATTAACTAAATTGTTTATTGACGGAAATTTAAGTCTCGGTTCAATAGTTGCAGGACTATCTACAGGAGCAGGCATAGGATTAGTAGTATTGTTCAGAGTAAATTCTGATACTATAGAAAACATCAAAATAATTTCCTACATATATATTGTTTCTGTACTTGCTGGTTTATTGCTACAGTTTGTTTTATAGCTCATAATTGAAAAGATAAGGGGACACTTCCATAGAGTAGTGTCCCTTGTAGTTTAATTTTTTGATGTTCCTAAGTAAGCATCTATTATTTTTTCGTTTTGTAACAATTCCAATCCCTTACCTTCGAAGGAAAGATTTCCTGTTTCTAATACATATCCATAATCGGCAATTTTTAATGCTTTATTTGCATTTTGTTCAATTAGCAGTATGGTGGTTCCCTGTTTATTAATTTCTTGGATTATTTCAAATATGTTGTTTACTACCAAGGGAGCCAAACCTAAGGAAGGTTCATCCATCATTATTAATTTAGGTTTTGCCATCAAAGCCCTTCCTACTGCTAACATTTGCTGCTCTCCTCCAGACAAGGTTCCTGCCAATTGCCATTCTCTTTCTTTCAACCGGGGGAATAAATCATAAACTTTGTATATGTCTTCTTCAATATTGTCGTTTCTTAAATAGGCACCTATTTTCAGATTTTCCAGTACCGTTAAGTTTGCAAAAACCCTTCTTCCTTCGGGAACTAAGGTAATACCTTTTGCAACAATATCTATGGTATCTTTTCCAAGTATATTTTCTCCCTGAAAAATGATTTCTCCAGAAGCAGCTTTTACAAGACCTGCTATAGCCCTTAAAGTAGTACTTTTGCCGGCACCGTTGGCACCGATTAAAGTTACTATTGATTTTTCAGGGACATGGATACTGATACCTTTAACTGCGGCTATCCCTCCGTAATTTACATGTAAATCATTAATTTTAAGCATCTTCATCCACCCCCAAGTAAGCTTCAATAACTCTTGGGTTATTTTTCACTTCATCTGCCGTCCCTTGAGCTATAAGCTGTCCAAAATCTAATACGTAAATTTTTTCTGAAATTTCCATTACTAAGTCCATATGGTGTTCAATCATAAAAATAGTAAGGTTGAATTCATCTCTTATATTATAGATAAATGAAGATAATTCCATAGTTTCAGAAGGATTCATGCCGGCAGCCGGTTCATCCAAAAGTAACAGCTTGGCATCTGTAGCCAAAGCTCTGGCAATTTCCAATTTTCTTTGCTCCCCATAGGGAAGAGAGTGAGCTATTTCATTTCTTAAATCAGATAATCCTAATTTCTCTAAAAGCATTTCAGACTTTTCCCGCATCTGTTTTTCTTCCCGTTTAGACCAAGGCATTCTGAAGGTGCAGGACATGAAATTGCTTTTTATTCTCAAATGGTTAGCAATTAATATATTATCTAAAACAGTTAGGTTTTTAAACAGTCGAATATTCTGAAAAGTTCTTGCAATTCCTCTTTTCGTTATCTTATCTGGTGTAAGGCCTGTAATAACTTCATCATTAAAATACACACTTCCATTTGTAGGTGTGTAGACACCGGTAATAACGTTGAAAGCTGTGGTTTTTCCAGCACCGTTGGGACCTATTAACGCCTCGATTCTTCCTTCCTCAACTTCAATATTCAGGTTATTAACAGCTGTAACTCCACCAAATTGCATAGTTACATTTTCTACTTTTAAGATGCTCATGCCACACCTCCTTTGCCGGTCTTCTTTTTGCCTCTTCTGTTAAACCAATTATGAATAACTTTCCAGGACAATTCTTTTTGACCCAAGAGCCCGTTTCTGAAAAAGAGTACTAATACCATTAAAAGCAAGGAGAATATTACCATTCTGAATCCAGGCCTAAACACAGGTATATTTACTCCAAATAAAGTAAGGGGCTCATCAAAGAATCTTAATACTTCAAGGCCTGCAGTAACCAGGAAGGAAGCAATTACAGTACCAGATATACTTCCCATTCCACCTAAGACTATTATAAGAAGGAAGTTATAGGTTACTGTGAAATAGAATTGTCTTGGATCTACCGTAGCTAATAAAGAAGCTAACAGGCCGCCGCCTATTCCTGCAAAAAAGGCACCTATGGCAAAGGACATTACCTTGTGTTTAAACAGATTTATCCCCATGGCTTCGGCAGCAATTTCATCTTCTCGTATTGCTTTAAAAGCTCTGCCGTAGCTGGAATTTATTAATAGATATATTATTATTACCGAAATTATTGCTACACCGAAGAAAACCCACATGGTCGGCATTTCGGGTATACTTTTAATTCCTAATGCTCCATTGGTAATGGATTTTGCGTTTGTACATACAATACGTATAATTTCTGAAAACCCTAAGGTTGCTATTGCCAAATAGTCACTTTTCAGCCTAAGGACGGGAATACCTATAAGTATGGCAGCTAAAGCCGCCAAAAGGCCTCCTAAAATAAGGGCTATTGCAAAGGGCAGTTCTATTTGAGCTATTATAGGATTTTGTGGTACCATATAGAATACATTCGGTCTAACCTGCAGGGGAACAGTAAATAATGCTACTGTGTAAGCACCTATTGCCATGAATCCTGCTTGTCCTAAGGAAAATAGCCCTGTAAAACCGTTCACCAAGTTCATAGAAACACTCACAATAGTGTAAATTGCTGTTAAGTTTAGTACACGTCTTATATAGTCGTCCCCAATTTTTTTAGTATCTAAAAGTACAATTACAGCAACGAAAATAGCTGCAAGAAAAATATTTATTAATAATCTTATTCTTTTATTTTCAACTTTTTCTATCATACTTTGTCCGTCACCTTCTCTCCTAGAAGTCCTGTAGGTTTAACTAACAATACAATGATCAATATTACAAATGCTATGGCATCTCTGTATCCTGTCAAAGGCTGCAGGAAGGTTACAAGCATAATTTCTGCCATACCAAGGATAAATCCTCCCAATACTGCTCCCGTAGTATTCCCTATACCTCCCAATACTGCTGCTATGAAACACTTAAGCCCTGGCATAACTCCCATGAGGGGCATTACGGAAGGATACTTGGAGCCCCATAAAATTGCTCCTATGGCTGCAAGAGAGGATCCTATTATAAATGTGGTGGCTATTACTTTATTGATATTTATTCCCATGAGTCGAGCCGTCTCAAAATCTTTGGAAACTGCTCTCATTGCCATCCCAATTTTTGTTTTGTTTGTAATGAAAAGTACCACATATAATAAAATTATAGTCACAAAGGGTGTGATAATTGTAGATACAGATAAGGAAATATTTCCTATACTTACTGGTTTGGTTAATACTTTAATATCAGGAAATCCCTTAGGAACTCCTGTAAACAAGTAAGTGGCTAAATTTTCCAAGAAAAAAGATGCTCCTATGGCAGATATCATAATAGACATACGGGGTGCGTCCCTTAAAGGTCTGTAGGCAGTTCTTTCCAGCAGAAGTCCAAGACCTACTGATGCAACTATTACAATTACAGCACCAATATACCATGGCAATTTAAAGTTAATGATGCTGAATACCATGAAATAAGCAGCCATCATAAAAATATCGCCATGAGCAAAATTAATAAGTCTTAATATTCCATAAACCATAGTGTATCCAATAGCTAAAAGAGCGTAAAGGCTACCTATGGAAATGCCATTGGCAAGCTGCTGCATAAAAAGTTCAATAGTCATACTTATTCCTCCAATGAACTGTCAACTGTAAAAGGGCGAACGAACAGTTCGCCCCAGTATTATTATTACTATTTTACTACAACTGTATCAATGTATACGAACTGGCCATTTTCAACGGTTTTAATAACGGCGATGTTTTTGTCAGCATCTCCTTCTTCCGTGAAGTTTATAATACCTGTAACACCTTCGAAATCTTTTGTTTCTCTTAAGGCATCTCGAATTGCTACTCCATCTGTGGAACCTGCTCTTTCAATAGCATCTCTTATCAAGAGGTAGGCGTCATAACCTAGTGCAGCCACAGCAGGTATTATAGGTTCTTTTCCAGCCAATTCTTTTTTGTATCCTTCAACAAATTTTTTGGCTTCTTCAGTAGCAGGGTCATTTTCATCAAAGAAGGTAGATAGTACTATACCTTCAGCATCTTCTCCAGCAACGTCTATAATAGCTGGGTTTTCCCATGTATCTCCACCCATTATTAAACTTTTGATTCCAAGGGCTCTTGCCTGCTTAATAATAAGTGGTGCAGTTGTAGCTGAACTTGGTGCAAATATTACGTCAGGATTTTTAGCCTTTATATTGGTTAGTATAGCATTAAAGTCGGTATCGTTTACCTGGAATTCAGAAACATCAACTATACTATTCTCATCTCCTGTTAATTCTTTAAAGGCATTGATAAAGAAGTTTCCTAAACCTACGGAGTAGTCGTCACCGTTTTGCATAATTACTGCAGCTGTCTTAGCTCCCTGCTCTATGGCATAGTTAGCCATAACTCTTCCCTGGAAGGGATCCAAGAAACATGCACGGAAGTAGAATGGATTCCCCTGAGTTACCATGGGGTTTGTACAAGAGGCACCCATAGCGGGTATTTGTGCATTTTTAATAATATCTCCTGCTGCTATGGAAACACCTGATCCATAGGAACCTATTATAGCAACAACCTTGTCCTTTTCAATAAGACGAGTTACAGCATTAGCCGCTTCTCCCTTATCAGTCTTATTGTCAACTACAACTAATTCAATTTTTTTGCCTAATACTTCTGGATACATTTTGTTTGCATATTGAATTCCGCCTAGCTCCTGAAGACCTCCCCCTCCGTTTTCTCCAGTCAGGGGTTCAAAAACACCTATTTTTATAACATCTTCATCTGCTGACGCGGTGCCACTATCCTGACTTTGACCGCAAGCGGTAATTAAGGATAGTACCATTAATAAACTAATTAATAAAGATAACTTCCTTTTCATAAACCTCTCCTCATTATTTCAAATTTTCAAATTTCTTAAGATTATATCACTGAAAACATTTTTTTGCAATAAGAAAATTCCGCCTTTTAAATACAAATGTTTTATAATTGAATACAACACATACACTTTGTTTATATATTTGAAACTGGTATAAAAAAAATCAAACTTCCATATTAGAAGTTTGATAGGTTTCGGTTTCTTAATTAAGTTTTGAAGTCAATTCTAATACCCGTTCCTTTAATAAATTAATATCTTGTCTCTTGCAAAGGGCCGCATCCATTATATCGGCTAACTCAGCCATTTCTCCTTCCTTCATACCTTTTGTGGTAACAGCAGGAGTACCTACTCTTAAGCCGCTGGTAATAAAGGGGCTGGCAGGATCGAAAGGAATAGTATTTTTATTTGTAGTGATATGAATGTTGTCAAGGATTTTTTCTGCTTCTTTTCCAGTTAAACCTTTATTTCTTAAATCTATCAGCATTAGATGATTGTCAGTTCCACCAGATACTATTCGGAATCCTTTATTCATTAACTCCTGGGATAAAGCTTTTGCATTCTTTAAAACTTGTTGCTGGTATAAAATAAAGTCATCATCCAAAGCTTCTTTAAGACATACTGCTTTGGCTGCAATAACGTGCATCAGAGGGCCACCTTGGATTCCAGGGAAAATTGCCTTATCTATTTTTTTGGCAAATTCATTTCTGCATAAAATCATTCCGCCCCTTGGTCCTCTTAATGTTTTGTGAGTGGTAGTAGTTACGAAATCTGCATAATCCACAGGGTTAGGATGTAAACCTGCTGCCACAAGTCCTGCAATATGTGCCATATCCACCATGAAGTAAGCATCAACTTCATCAGCTATTTCCCTGAATATACTAAAGTCAATAAACCTTGAATATGCACTGGCTCCTGCCACTATCATTTTCGGTCTTTCTTTTTTAGCTATTTCTCTGACTTGGTCGTAATCAATTATTTCTTTTTCTTTATCTACACCGTAAAAAACTACGTTGAAATAGGAACCGGACATGTTTACAGGGCTTCCGTGAGTTAAGTGACCTCCGTGGGATAAGTCCATACCTAATATTTTGTCTCCCGGTTTTAATACAGCAAAATATACTCCAAAGTTAGCATTGGATCCTGAATGAGGTTGAACATTTACATGATCTGCTCCAAATAATTTCTTGGCTCTGTCTATTGCAAGATTTTCAACTTTATCAACAAACTCGCAGCCTCCGTAATATCTTCTACCAGGATATCCTTCTGCATATTTATTGGTCAAGTGGCTTCCCATTGCCTGCAAAACAGCTTCTGATACGAAATTTTCCGATGCTATCAACTCTATGTTGATACTTTGTCTTTCTTTTTCTTCCATAAGGAATCCATAAAGTTCTTTGTCATTTTTTTTGATTAAATCAAAGTTCATAAAATTCTCCTTATACGTATATTTTGGGTAGTCTTCTCACTGCTAAATTCGTAAGCACTTCATAAGAAATGGTGCCTCTAATTTTAGCTACATCTTCTGCTGTCATTGCTCCGTCTGTGCCATCTCCATACACAATTACTTCATCTCCTATTTTAGGGGAATCTACTTCTGTTAAATCAATCATAAATTGGTCCATGCATACCTTACCTAAAATAGGACATTTAACTCCTTTTACAACTACATAACCTTTGTTGGACAAGAGTCTCGAATATCCGTCAGCATATCCCAAAGGAACAGTGCCTACAACCACTGGCTTGTCGGCTTTAAATAAGTGTCCGTATCCCACTCCTTCACCAGCTTCTATAGTTTTTACATTTGCAATTTTAGCTTTTAGTGTAACACAAATTTTAAAATTGAATTCTTCAGTGTTAACCTCATCAGAGGGATAAAATCCTGTTAATATAATCCCCGGTCTTACCATGTCAAAGTAGTATTCAGGCAAATCGATAATTGCAGCACTATTGGCAATGTGTTTAACAGGGATTTCTACATTTCTTTTTTCAAGGAATTCCATAAATTTTATAAATCTGCCTGCCTGCATATGGGCAGTAGTTTTATCTTTTTCATCCGCTTTGGCAAGATGTGAATAAGCGCCTTCAATTTTTATATTTTTCAGACTATAAATTTTAGCTACTAGATCAGCATTTTCTTCAGTGGGCAGGAAACCTAATCTGTTCATACCCGTTTCCACTTTTATGTGAATCTTTGCCTGTTTATTTAATTTCCTTGCTACTTCATCTAATTTAACTGCATGATCATAATTATATATGGTTAGAGTTATGTCCTTTTCTACTGCATCAGTATAGAATTCCTCCGTTGTATATCCCAGTACTAAGATATCAGTATTTTTAATCTCCTTTCTTAACTCTAATGCTTCCCCTATTACTGCCACTGCTAACATATCAACACCGTTTTCTACATACAGCTTTGATAATTCTAAGGAACCCATTCCGTAGCTATCTGCTTTTACTACGGCACAAATTTTTCTGTGAGGACCCACTGCTCGCCTTACTTCCAATAGGTTGTGAATAGCCTTTTCCCTGTTTATTTCTACCCAAGCTGGTCTTAGCTTTTCTCCCATTCGTCTTGCCTCCTAGAGTATTTTCTGATTAATTATAACAAACCCATGTCATTAAAGCAATAAATGACAATAAAATATCTATGACAATCAGTAGTTTACTGCCATAGATATTCTTTATTCCCTAAGGATTACATCTTAAATTAATGTCTTATTTATAAATAATTACCACATCGATTATGCCGTCAAAGCCTCCGTACAGGTCATAGAGCTGAGCAGTGACTCCTGCCTTAACATCTGTCTTACTTCCTTCCTTAAAGGCTATAATGTTTCCAGAACTGTCCAAAGTACACAAATATACCTTTATGTCCGAAGTATATTCTATATAGGTTATATCATCAATTAACAGCTGATTTGTATAAACTTGAGTAATTTTAATTCTTTCCGTTTCAGGAGTAACTCTTTCTAAATTTGTAATAACTCCGTTAACTATAACAGCCCTTACATATGTGTTCATCAATGAAGTAATTCTTTTACCTGCTGTTGAACTGTTTGAAATGGAAAATACATTGCTGTCGTTAAAAAACTGTACATGACTTATACTATCATCAATTTTCGTAGTACCTTTTATTATGCCGTAAATAGTTCCAGTATAACTTACTGATGTATCAGGAAGAGTTTCCACAAGGGTAGTTTTAAGTCCTTTTGTGAGATAAATAGCATCTATGTGTCCAGAGGAGTTAATAACTGCTCTTCCTTCTAAGTATGAGTTAAGCTGAGATATTTCCAACAGCTGAAATTTTCCGTTATTTTCATATACTATAAATGTATCTGGTGAAATATAGTATTTGTTTGCCAAAGTTCTGCTACTACTGTCATAAGAACCTGCAATAGGTGTTGAGTACATAGAATCAATTATTTTTACAGTTCCTGTTAAGACGGGATCAAATTTAATAATATCCCTGCTCTTTATTAATACTTGCTTAAAATCATGGGATTCATTTTCTATAACTCTTACGACATTTGAATTATCTGATAGAGAATATGTTCTAAGTCTGCCGTACTGATCAAGTATCCTTGCTGTTGCATTGCCGCTGGTACTGCTGTTGGAACTTACTACTATTCCGTAAGTAGAAGGTTTCTTTCCATACTTATTAATATATAGTTTAATAATATTGTTATTGTTATCTAATACTAAAGTTACATGATCATTAATATTAGCTTCTTCCGTAAAAATATAGTCTTTGCCTGTCATATAGCTTATATTGTTTACAGTATAGAAAGTTTTACCGTCTATTTTTTGTACATCTGTTACAATACCTTCTGTTTTCGATCTTAGCACTTTTAAGGTTAATGCAGAGTTTCTTCCTGATTCCTTTGTTTCATAGAAATAAACCACATCGTGTAGGGATATGTCCTCTAAGGTTTTGGCATCTCCCCTTATATGAAGTTTCTCATAATTAATTTCCGAATTAATCATGGGGAGATTTTTGCCGGCAAATTGCTTGCTTCCTTCTTTGTATAAATCCTTTTTCTCTACTACAATTACATCCGTTACCTTGTAGGCAATTATCCCTAAGACGTCCCCTTTAAAAGAATCTTCTTCATATACAACTTTAATTCTTGCATCAATTAAATTGCTGAAATTTCCTTTCTCACCATTTATAACAATGGGAACTTCAGGAACCTGAAATACTCTTACGTTTCCATAATCATCAGTAACAAAAATAACCCTGTTAGTAAGCAAACTTGTTACTGTACCAGTAAATTCATTATATCGGGGATTTGTCAAATGTACTGCTTTACCTTTGTTATCGTAATAAATATCCCACTTATTAAACAAATAATCTGTATAATCAAAATTATCCACACTTAAATCTTTAATTGTTACTTCCTTTGTTTCTTTCTTTCCTAATTTAGAAAGTAAGGGCTTATTAGTAACATTTATTCTGTTATTGTCCCTTACATTAACTAAGTTCATTTCCAAAGCATTGTACAGCATTATAGAAATATCTCTCCTGGATGCAAATTCCACGGAGGAGTCAATATTTTCAAATAAATTTAGTTCCACTGCTTTTTCATGATAGTTTGAGGGCCAGTTACCTATTAGAGATTCATCAGTATAGCCTAAAAGACGAATTATCATTGTGTAAGCTTCTTCAAACCTTATGAGATTATCAGGTCCGAATAAAGTGGGAGAAATTCCTTTTACAATCCCTAATACATTTGCCAGCTCAACGTAGTTTTCCGCCCAATGACCCTTCATATCTTCGTAAAGAGAAACCATGTTCTTGGAATAATCGTAATATCCTGCAGCAACTACCACTACTTTAGCCATTTCTGCCCTGGTAATTACTTTATCCGGTTTAAAACTATTGTCAGGATACCCGTTGATAATTCCGTAACTGGATAACACTCCCACTGCTTCCTGAAGTTGAGGATCCTTATTTATATCCGAAAATTCGGTAGCATATGTATTTCCAAAAGATATTAACAATATTAATACTATGATAAATAATACCTTTTTCATATCATCAATCCTTACTTCCAATTAAAAAAATACTATAACCATAGTATTTCCTTATAGTTATTATATAATAAAAAAATTTAAGTAGTATTACATTAACATTACATCGACAATATTCCCTTGTTAATTAAATTAATCTAAGTATAAACAAGTAACAACATTATTGAAGGTTAGTTTTTCGCAAATTATGTAAAGTTATCCACAGTTTTTTAAAGTGTTTATAAAACTATACACAGTTTTAGCGTGTTTTTTGCCACTTGTCAACAGTATTATCCACAAATGTGTATGCTTTTTCAAAAATTATCATAATGTACCTTATCTTCAATTTTGCTCATATAAACATCAATGAGAGATTTAATTAGAGCTGCCACGGGTGCTGCAAAAAACAGACCCAAGGCACCGAATAAACCACCGCCAATTACAATGGAAATAATCACTAACAAGGGGCTTATTGATAATTGATTACCTATAATTTTAGGATCAATTAAAAGACTCTCCACCTGCTGGAAGATAAGAATTAATATGAACAGAAGGAATCCTTTTTGGGGATTATACAAAATATTTATTAACATTATGGGGATACCACCTATGAACGTCCCAAAGTAAGGTATCATATTGGTAATTCCAACAACTATTCCGTCGATGGCAGGATAGGGACATTTTATTAGGTACTTGGAACCTGCATATACTGATGTAGCAATAATGGTGGAGGAAATAATTTTGCTGGATATATAGCCAGAAACATTGTGATAAAGTCTGTGACAGATTTTCATCATTTCATTAGCGTTTTTTTTCCCAAAAAAGCACTGGAAAATTCTATAATCCAATTTTCAATATTTTTTTTGTCAATAAGAATGTAGACAGAGATTATTAAGGATAATAATGTATTTGCTAAAGCAGTAAAAACATCTATTACCTTCATTAAGGCATTATTTATTAAAGATGTTAAAAGTGAAGAAATTTTTTGCGCAATTTCATCGAAATATATTTTAAGGAGTACATCTTCTCCTAAGGGAGATAGCAGTTCGCTTGCTTTGAAGTATAATTTAGGGATATCTGTGGATAACTGTTTAATACTGTTTATAATATTGGGGGTTACAATAGTTAAAATCAGGGACAGTATAAAAAATACAAACATGTAAGTTAATATTACCCCGACATATCTGTTTTTTATTTTTAGTGTTTCTTCGATAAATACTAAAACAGGGTTTAAGACTGCAGCAATAATCAGACCTGCAAAAATAGGGTAACATGTCTTTATAATCAAGGACAAACCGTTTTCTAAGTAAATAAATCTAAAAACAGCAATAGAAAAAATAAAAAGAGGCAAAATAATAAAGCTATTTCTTTTCAATATTATCATCCTTTATCATTCTTGCTAATTAATATTAAATATTTTATAGTTTTATGTATAATATATTTTTTACTGGTAACACTCATACCGATAATACTTTTTTTATCTTCTTCCAAATTATATAGAGTCCCGCAATTTCATTGCGGGATGTTTTTTTGATATCCTAATTTCCTTATCGTTGACGTGAACTTTCATCTAATATATAATAGGGTCATAAAATTTTAAGAGGTAGATTATGAAAAAGAAATTATTGGGAAATACAGGTATGGAAGTATCCGTAATAGGATTTGGAGGTATACCCATACAGCGTGTAAAGGAAGAAGAAGCCATTAAATTAATAGTAGAATGCAAAAATCAGGGAATTAATTTTATAGATACTGCCAGAGGTTATACAGTTAGTGAAGAATATATAGGAAAGGGTCTTAAAGCTGCTGGCCGGGAAAACTTTTATATTGCTACAAAAGCTATGTGTTATAATTATTCTTCCATGAAAGCTTCCATTGAGGAAAGTTTAAAAACCATGGACATTGATTATATTGATTTGTATCAGGTACACAATGTAAGCAGGAAAGAGCAGCTTAAAGAAGTACTTTCAGAAAATGGAGCCCTTAAAGCACTGAAAGAAGCAAAAGATAAAGGACTCATTAAGAATATAGGAATAACAGGCCATATAAGGGAAATATTAATGGATGCCCTGAACAGTGATGAATTTGAAACCATACAGTTTCCTTTTAACCCTGTTGAGACACAGGGGGAGGAACTTCTGCAAAAAGCCCTTGATAAGGGCTTAGGCACCATTGCCATGAAACCCTTGGCGGGAGGAGCATTTGACAATCCTTTGCTTTCCTTGAAATATATAATAAACAGCAATTTAATAACTGTTGCAATACCCGGCATGGATTCCATTGAACAGATTGTTAAAAATTCCGAGGTTGGCAGGGAACTGAAACCTCTTACGGAAGAGGAAGAAAACATAATTAATAAGGAAGTTGAAAGTTTAGGCAATGATTTTTGCAGAAGGTGTGGATACTGTAAGCCTTGTCCCGAAGGGATAGATATACCAAATGTATTTATTTTTGAAGGTTATGTTTTAAGGTATAATATGCCGGAATATGCGAAACTAAGGTATAATTCATTGGCTGTAAAAGCTGATGAATGTGTACGATGCCGCAAATGTGAACGAAAGTGTCCCTACAATCTTCCCATAGTAGAGAAATTAAAACATGCGGTAAAAACCTTTAAGAGTTTGGAATAGGAGTAAGTATGCGAAATTACAGTGTTTTCGATATAATTGGTCCCATAATGATAGGACCTTCCAGTTCTCACACTGCCGGTGCTGCAAGGCTTGCAAAGGTGGCAGCAGCGATTTCAGGAGGAAAGATAGTAAGAGTAGAATTTCATCTCCATGGTTCCTTTGCAGAAACATATAGAGGACATGGGACGGATAAAGCATTAGTTGCTGGAATTTTGAACATGGATCCCTGGGATGAGAATCTAAAAAACTCAATCAAAATCGCCAATGAAAGGGGAATAGGAGTTACTTTTATTCCTACTGATTTAGGAGAAGTTCATCCCAATACGGTTAAATTCATTATTACAAAAGATGATGGAAATGCAACCCAAGTTTCAGGATCCTCTATAGGAGGAGGAAATATATTTATTTTTGATATTGATGGTCAAGAAGTAGAATTTACTGGGGAGCGACCTACAATACTTACTAAGCACCAGGATTTGCCGGGAGTAATTTCAAAAATTTCTTCTATTTTGTACCAAGAAAACATTAATATAGCTAACATGAGAGTTTACCGGAAAGGAAAGGGTAAGATGGCAACCATGGCTTTGGAAACAGACACCCAAGTAACGGAAGAGGCAATGGGAAAAATCAAAAATATTAAAGAAATAGAGAATGTCAAATTCATCAATCCTATAGTGGAAGGAGTAATATAGTGTTCGTTTCAACGGGAAAAGAATTATTGGAAATATGTAAGGAAAAGAATATTCCCATTTGGGAATACACCATAAGAGAAGAAATAGAAGCTGTGGAAGTACCTAGGGAAAAAGTTATTGAAAGAATGAAGAGCACTCTTCATGTTATGATGAATTCTTCCACATATGCCCAGGATAATATAGTTAAGTCAGTAAGTGGTTTAATAGGAGGAGATGCATATAAAATTAGAAAGTACGCGGAAAGTGGAAAGACTCTTACTGGAGAATTTATGAATAAAGCTATGGCAAGAGCCATATCATCTTCTGAAGTTAATGCCGCAATGGGCAGAATTGTAGCATGTCCGACGGCAGGTTCCTGCGGAATACTACCGGCTGTAATTATATCTGCAGGGGAAAAACTTAATTCTTCTGAAGACCAACTTATACAAGGTCTTTTTACTGCAGCGGGAGTGGGGATATTAATAGCAAAAAATGCAACTTTGGCCGGTGCTGAAGGGGGATGTCAGGCTGAGTGCGGCTCTGCAGCAGCCATGGCATCAGCAGCAGTGGTGGAAATGATGGGCGGTACTCCGGAACAGGCATTAACAGCAGCTGCAATAGTTATTAAAAATATTTTAGGCCTTGTTTGCGACCCGGTAGCAGGTTTGGTTGAAGTACCCTGTGCCAAAAGAAATATTGCAGGCACTGTAAGCGCATTGACAACAGCGGACCTGGTTATGAGCGGTGTTTACAGTAAAATTCCTTTTGATGAAGTAGTATGGGCCATGTACAAAGTGGGAAGACAGATGCCTGCAGAACTTCGGGAAACATCCCAGGGAGGAATAGCAATAACACCAACTGCCCTTAAACTAAAAAAGGAAATTTTTAAGGAATAACCAATATTGACAATAATCTTTTCTTTAGATAGAATATAATAGCTTATGAATAAAGGAAGCGTATCGAAGTGGTCATAACGAGCTGCACTCGAAATGCAGTAGTCCGCAAGGGCACGTGGGTTCGAATCCCACCGCTTCCGCCATAATAAAACAACCCTGTAATAGGAGGGTTATTTTTTTGTTTTGTTGTCACTTCTTGAAATTTTTTCCGTTTAATTCATCTCGTATACTTTCCCAATTTGGCAGAAACTTGTTCATATAACTTTTAAATCTCTCGTTATGATATCTTTCTAAAAGGTGAACCATTTCATGAACCACTATGTATTCAAGGCAGTGGAGGTTTTTCTTAGCAAGCTCTAAATTTATCCATATTCTTTTGTCCCTAATATTGCAAGTACCCCACCGGGTCTTCATTTGCTTTACGCCCCATTCCTTTACGGTGATATTCATTATCTTTTCCCATTTTTCAATATATCCAGGAATAATCGTCTTTAAATTATGTCGGTACCATTCCTTCATAATTTTTTCGCGCTTTTCCTTTGTACTTCCTGGTCTTACATATAGGTCCATGTACTTATTGTTTCTTATTTCTACATGCTGCTTGCCTGTTGTTTCAACAATATTAAGCAAATATTCATTACCAAAAAAATAATGGTTTTCTCCAGAAACATACTCTTTCTCCTTTGGTTTTTCTTGTAGGGAGAACTTTTTCTTTTGTTTTATTATCCAGGATAACTTTGATTCCACAAAATCTTTAGCTGCCTTATCATCCATGTTTTCTGGAATTGATAGTTTCACTCTGCCGTCTAAAGAATAGACAGAAAGGCGAATATTTTTTATATTTTTTCTTGTTACTTCAACATCTATATTTCCAACTTTTACTATATTCATTATATTCACTCTTATTTTTTATTTATGTTTATTATAGTTCATATAATAGGTGAAATTCAACCTAGTATTAGGAAAAGAAAAACAGGGTGGACAACCAAATTCACCCTAAAAATCACCCTTATTTTACTTTGTATATCACCCTTGGGATGATAACAAGGGATATTTTTTAGTGTATGATAAATTAAAGTCTACCATAAATTAAATGGAGGTATTATTATGATTAATGATGATAATAATTTAAAGGAACAAGATACTATTGCTCAAGAAGACAAGGAAGAGGATACTATTGCTCAAGAAGTGGAATTTACCCAGGAAGATATTGAAAAGAATAAAACCATGGCAGGCCTTGCTTACATTCTTTTTTTCCTGCCGTTAATTGTATGTCCTGACTCAAGTTATGCCAAGTTTCATGCCAATCAAGGGTTATTGCTCTTAATTGTTAGTATAGCCGGAAATATAATACTAGGTATGATCCCTATAATTGGTTGGATTTTACTTCCTCTTTTCGGAATCGTAATATTGGTATTTGCTATAATGGGGCTAGTAAACGGACTTGGCGGGAAAGCCAAACGGTTACCTCTTATAGGTAAGTATACTATACTGAAATAAAAAACAACTTAACGACACAATCAGACAACTAAACCTGCCTTAATGGCAGGTTTAGTATATGACCTTAGCTGAATAAATCTGTTGATAAATAACGTTCACCAGTGTCTGGCAACAATACGACTATGGTTTTATTAGTATTTTCTGGTCGCTTTGCTATTTCTGTAGCAGCATGAAGGGCTGCTCCTGATGATATTCCCACTAAAATACCTTCCGTCTTAGATACTAATCTACCAGTTTGGAAAGCATCTTCGTTTGAGACTGTTACAACTTCATCATAAATTTTTGTATTTAAAGTTTCTGGTATAAATCCTGCACCGATTCCCTGGATTTTGTGTGGACCTGCTTTTCCCTGGGATAGTACTGGACTATCTTCAGGTTCGACAGCAATTACTTTGACATCAGGATTCTGTGATTTTAAATATTCTCCTACACCAGTAATGGTTCCTCCCGTTCCTATACCGGCAACAAAAATATCTACCTTGCCCTGAGTATCTTCCCAAATTTCAGGACCTGTTGTTTTCTTGTGGATTGCCGGATTTGCAGGGTTTACAAACTGTCCTGGTATAAATGAATTAGGTATTTCTTTAGCAAGTTCTTCTGCCTTTGCTATTGCACCTTTCATAGCTTTAGAACCTTCCGTAAGAACTACTTCTGCACCGTAAGCCTTAAGCAGATTTCTTCTTTCAATACTCATAGTTTCAGGCATTGTAAGTATAACTTTGTATCCTTTGGCAGCTGCTACCGCTGCAAGACCAATACCTGTATTACCACTGGTAGGTTCAATAATAACAGAACCTGATTTTAGAAGACCCTTTTCCTCTGCATCTTCTATCATAGCTTTTGCAATTCTGTCTTTTACACTTCCATCTGGATTAAAGTATTCAAGTTTTGCTAATATTTCAGCCACTGCTCCCGTTGATTCTTTATATTGACTAAGTCTTAATAGTGGTGTTCTTCCTATTAAATCAGCTATTGATGAATAAATCTTTGACATATTATTTCCTCCTATTTATTAAAGTATATATATCATATATGTTTTATATGCAATATTATATTCTTTAAGTTCAGTTTTGTCAATTAAAAAATTTATATACTTATATTTTTTTTTCATTGTAATTTAAATAGAAAATAACAATAAAATAAAGTTATGCCCAATGGACGTAACTTCATTTTATAGGTAGTACATATAATTACCTCTGTATTCACTTAAGTTGTTTACTATATCTTCAATGGTTATATTGCTTAATATATCTTTTATAGTATTGTCAAGAACATTAAATATTTTTTCCTGTATGCAATTTTCTAATTGTGGATCACTTTCTTTCACTGTTTCTTCTGTTTCTTCGAAAAGAGAATTTTCTATAGGTAAGAGCACGTCGTAGAGAGTGATTTTGTCAGCAGATCTTGATAAATTATACCCTCCTCTTGCCCCCTTGGTAGAAATAACAATTCCTCCCCGTTTCAAAAGTGCAAATACTTGCTCTAAGTAAATCTTTGAAATCTTTAGTTTTTCGGATAAGCTAAGCACTGTAACACATTCACCATCTTTTTGTTCTTCTGCCATAGTTATTATTGCAGCAAGACCGTACCTGGCTCTTGCGGAAATTTTCATTTTATGTATCATTCCTTCCAAATTTGAATATTTCATATAGAATATATGTTTATTTTAGCACTGCTCTACTTAAAAGTCAATTCATAGTCAATGAGTAT
Source organism: Tissierellia bacterium (assembly GCA_012843025.1). Classification (GTDB taxonomy): domain Bacteria; phylum Bacillota; class Clostridia; order Tissierellales; family Sedimentibacteraceae; genus Sedimentibacter. The sequence continues at coordinate 94,741 of DURT01000050.1, forward strand.
GTATTTATCAACTTAAGCCTTACCTGTAAGTTCGCATTTAATTAATAAAAAAGACAATAATAATTATCAATAGATAATAGATTTTAAGTTAGATAATACAAATAAAAAAGGCTATTGGTATAGCCAATAACCTCTTAATTTGTAAACATTTGTGTCCAGTAAGGTCTTCCGTCATTTACATAACCAACACCTATTTTTGAAAAGTTTGGTGAAAGTATATTTGCTCTATGACCTTCTGAATTCATCCATGCGTTAACTACTTCTTCTGGAGTTCTTTGTCCTGAAGCGATATTTTCACCCCAAGCGCTCCATCTTATTCCGAATTGAGTAAGCATATCACCGGCACTTCCATATGTGGGAGACTGGTGTGCAAAATAATTATTATCTGACATATCCTTGGATTTCATCCTTGCAACATTAGAAATTGCAGAATCTAAAGTTAAAGGTGCTAGTCCATTTTTTTGTCTTTCAACATTTACAAGTTCTGCTACTCTTTGTTCATAATTTGAAACTGATGTAGGAGCAGCTGTTCTATTAGTATCTTCAGTAGTTGTTGTTATATTCTCATCTACAGGAGTTTCGACTCTGCTATTTACGAGAGTATTTTCAGTCCTATTATCATTAACCGGTTCGTAATTGTAGAAACCGTAATTTCTCAACATATCATATATATTAAAATTTGTAAAATTTACCCTATCTGCAGCAAGTACAGATGTAGATGAAAGAGTTAAAATTAGTGCTAATGCTATTACTGTAACTTTATTTTTCATAATAGTCTCCTTTTCTAATAGCCCCTACACATTTCTTAGAAAGTGTTTCAGCTAATTTTTAGTTACTAACGAATTATAACAAAAAAAATTTGGATAAAAAACCCTCAATATAATGCTTTTCTGGCAAATGCAACAAAAATATTACACAATTATGAAGAAAAATATATATATTACAATTTGATTACAAAATATGTTACACATTATTACTTAATCACCAAGTATACCCAGTATGGAAGAAAGAGGGTTTATTCTTAAAGCTCCGTGTATGAGATAGATAAAAGGTATAGATTTAAATAACTTACTGTAGATTCTTGAAAAATCTTGTAGTAAGTTATTTAAATTTATAAAGAATTATAGACAATCCTATTGACTACCAAATAGTTTTGTGTTGTATTTGGTAAAATAAAAATGCAATAAATGGTCATCAAAAATACAAAAAGTAATTGCCAGTACAATCCCAAAATTATACCCTATTAAGTGAGCAAACTTAGTAGGGGGGAAAGGATGTGCTGACAATTACTCAAGTAAA
>DURT01000051.1 GCA_012843025.1 Tissierellia bacterium
ATCCTGAAGGTTTTTTCCTTTAATTCTCCATACCCGTTAGAAATGGCAAATCCTCTCTTGCCTAATTCTTCATTTAATTCCTTAACACTTATATTTTTAGTATTTTTTACCGTTGTAAGTGTTACCGAGGAATATTTTTCATCGGCAAAAAGAGCAAAATGTTTTTTAGCCCAACCTCTGACGTATTCTGCCATTTCCATATGTCTTTTAAACCTGTTTTCCAGTCCTTCTTCCATTATTAAGTCTAGCTGGTAATCTAAAGCATACATAAGAGATAAGTTAGGAGTTGAAGGATACTGATAGTCCTTTTTTCTTATTGTATCATAAAGTTGTACCAAGTCTAAATAATAACCTCTGTTTTCAACTGTTCTTGCTTTTTCAATAGCTCTCTCCGTTATTGTACAGATAGCAAGTCCAGGAGGCAATCCCAATGCTTTTTGAGAAGAAGTTATACATATGTCTATTCCTAATTTATCCGTTTGGATTTCCACTCCACCTGCAGAGCTTACTGCATCTACACAAAATATTACTTCCGGATACTTTTTTACAACTTTGCTTATTTCCTCTAAGGGATTCATAACTCCAGTTGACGTTTCATTGTGGGTTATTGTTATTAAGTCATACTTACCTGTTGATAATACCTCATCAACCATTTCCGGGATAGTAATACTTCCTAAATCAGATTTAAACAGATCAGCCTTAACTCCGTTGGAAACAGCCATAGTATGCCATCTGTTTCCAAAAGAACCTATGGAAAATATTGCAGCTCTTTCCTTGGTGCAGCATCGAACTGCCCCTTCCATCAAACCGCTTCCTGAGGAGGTTGAAAGCAATACTTCGTTTTCTGTAAAAAAAAGTTTTCTAAGCTTTTCCGAAATTCCTCTTTGCAAATTAGAAGCTTCCTTGCTTCTATGACCTATCATGGGCAAGGACATCTTTTTGAGAATGTCTTCCTTTACTTCTATAGGCCCTGGTATGAATAATTTTTTGTGCATTGAGTCCTCCTTTTTCCTTTCATATAGTTGACCGAATCATAGAAAAACCTCCCATCTGTTATGAAATGAGAGCTTAGTCCAAATTATTTGTTAGAGTATATAACTTTATTAAATTTGTGTCAAGTACAATATTCGTATAGTTCTATCCAACAAAGTCGATAAATGTTACGAAAATTAAATATTTGCAGAGGGAAATATTATTTTTTTATATTGACATTTATTTTGTATTAGTATACTATACTACTATGACACTAATACATGCGAAAGAAGGTGATCAGTTGGAATTTAATAATAACATACCTATTTATCTGCAGGTAATAGAAAAAATTAAACAGGACATAGTTTCAGGAAAACTTAAACCCGGCGAAAAAATGCCTTCTTCAAGAGATTATTCATATGAATTAGGTATAAATTTTAATACTGTTGCAAGAGTGTATAAGGAGTTAGAAATGGAAGAAATAGTTTTTACTAAAAGAGGTCTGGGAACATTTGTAACAGAATCTACTCAACTAATTGAAAAGTTAAGAAAAAACATGGCTGAAAAGTTAGTGGAAGAATTTGTATCGGGAATGAAACAAATAGGTTATACCCAAGAAGAAATGATTAATTTTATAAAATCAAAAAATCGTATAGAAAGGAATGAATAAAATAATGTTGATAATTAAGGATTTATCAAAAAAGTATTACAATAAAACAGCCTTAAGAAAGGTTACGTTAAACTTTGAGCCAGGTAAAATCTACGGCTTATTAGGACCAAACGGCAGCGGAAAAACTACCCTTATGAAGGTTGTGGCAGGTCTTCACAAACAAAACAGCGGGGAAGTTTTAATAAATAATATGGAATTGTCCCATAAGACCAAGGCCTATGTCTCATACATGCCTACGGAAAATTTTTTGTATGATTCTTTCAAAGTAAGAGATCTATTAAAATTTTACAAGGATATGTATGATGATTTTAGAAAAGATTATGCAGAAGAACTTCTTTGTAATATAGACATTAATTTAAATTATAAAATTGCAAATTTATCCTCAGGGCAAGTAGGCAAGGTTAAATCTGTTTTGGCCCTGTCTAGGGATGCGGATATATACATGCTTGATGAACCCTTAAACGGTGTTGATATATTGTCGAGAGACACTATTTTGGATATTATAATAAGATCTTACAATGAAAATAAAATTATTATTATATCTACCCACTTAGTTGGTGAAATAGAAAAAATACTTGATTCTGTCATTTTTCTCAAGGATGGTTCTGTAGAACTTTTAGGTGAGGTTGAGGAATTAAGACAGAGCCATCAATTATCCGTGGAAAACTTGTATAAGGAGGTTTACAAGGATGTTTAAACTAATAAAGTATGAATTTATTAAAAAATATAGATTAATTACCCTTATTCTAATTACGGCTGTTGCTTTTAATATATTTTTAATATTTAGGGGCGCAGAAGGAAGTCTGCTATTTCTAATATTCTCACCTATAGTACTGTACATTCTATACTTAGTTGACATTATTAAAATGTATGGGGATGATCTTAACAAGAAAACCGGCTATATGATTTTTATGACACCTAACAGCGGTTATAAAATTATAACTTCTAAATTATTGACTGCTGTCTTGGAAGGATTAGGGCTTTTATTTATATACTTTTTGTTTTTTATAGCAAACAGCCTATACATTATCTCATCCTTAGGTGGATACATAGGCTTAAGCCATGTAATAAATGAAATTAACAGCTTTTTTTCCGGGAATATAGGTTATCAATTTAATATAGTACATTTATTCCTTTTCTTATTAACAGCCATGGTAGTCTTGATAGCCTTTATAACCACTGTATACACAGCTATAACCATAAGAAAAAGTTTGTTTTCAGAAGTTAAATACGGAGGTCTTTTGAGTTTCATAATATTTGTGTTTATTAACTGGACAATTTCTTGGCTATCAGACCGTTTCTTTGATTTTTTGAGCATTACAACTTATAACAATAATTTCGAATTTTTAATAGATACAGGAAGATTCTTGCCAGACACTTTTTATATGTTCTTACTTCCAATAGTAGCTTTTGCCCTTATTCAGATAATGGTATTGGCTGCATTTTCAGGATATCTTTTGGAAAAGAAAATTAATTTATAAATATAGCACACATCCCTACATGTGTGCTTTTTCATTTTATCCGGGTCTTTTGTTTAAACTTGTCTAAATTTAGGTATATATATAAATATAGCAATGTGTAAAAAGAATAACTCCTTTACAGTTTTCCATTTCTATTGTATAATTTAATTAACAAAATAATACAATTCCTAGGTTTCATGGAGTGTTTTATGCAAAAGAATAACCAATTACCCATTTATTTATTCCACCAAGGTACAAACTACCATTCATATAAATTTTTAGGCTCGCATATTATAGAAAAAGGTGCCGTCTTCAGAGTATGGGCACCTAAGGCAAAAAAAGTATTTGTTGCGGGCAATTTTTGTAATTGGCAAAAAAGAGATGAATATGAAATGATAAAAATATCCGAAGGAGGAATCTGGGAATTATATATTGAAGGAATAAATGAGGGAGAATTATATAAGTATATAATTACCACATCAGATGACAGGGATATTTATAAAGCAGATCCCTTTGCTTTTTCCTCCCAAACAATGACTGAGTCTGCGTCAATCCTTTACAAAAGCAATTACCAATGGAATGATGGTAACTGGCAAAATTATAAAAAAAATATTAATCTATATGAAATTCCCATAAATATTTATGAAGTTAATCTATCCTCGTGGAAGCGAAAAGAAAACGGGGATTTTTACACATATAAAGAAATTACCCCCCTCCTTATAGCTCATGCCAAGGAGCACTTCTTTACCCATATAGAACTTATGCCTGTTATGGAACATCCTTATGACGGTTCCTGGGGATATCAAGTTACAGGTTATTATGCCCCTACCAGACGCTTCGGAGAGCCTGATGACTTAAAATATCTTATTGATCAATGTCACCAACACGGCATAGGTGTTATATTGGATTGGGTTCCTGCCCACTTTCCCAAGGATGAACAGGGGCTGTATAAGTTTGACGGAAGTTGGCTTTATGAATATGAAGACCCTCAAAAAAGAGAAAATATAAGCTGGGGAACTCATAAATTTGATTATGGAAAAAATGAAGTGCAATCATTTCTAATATCAAATGCAATATATTGGCTGGATGTTTATCATGCCGACGGCTTAAGAGTTGATGCTGTAAGTTCCATGTTGTATTTAGATTATGACAAAAAAGAAGGGGAATGGGCTCCCAATATTTACGGAGGTAATGAAAATTTAGAAGCTATTGTATTCTTGAGAAAACTTAACGAGGCTGTATTTAAAGAATTCCCCCATACCATGATGATTGCTGAAGAATCAACAGCCTGGCCAATGGTTACAAAACCTACTTACTTAGGAGGCTTAGGTTTTAATTTTAAATGGAATATGGGATGGATGAACGACATTTTAGAATATATGAAGACAGATCCTTTTTTCAGAAAATATAAGCATGAAAACATTACCTTTTCCCTCCATTATGCCTTCAGTGAAAATTTTATACTTCCTCTGTCCCACGATGAAGTTGTTCACGGCAAAAAATCCATTATTAATAAAATGCCAGGACCTTATGAAGAAAAATTTGCCAATACAAGAGTCCTTTTAGGCTTCATGATGGCTCACCCCGGGAAAAAATTAAATTTCATGGGATATGAAATCGGGCAGTTTAAAGAATGGGATTATAACAGCGAAATTGAATGGTTTATGACAGATTTTGAATATCATAAAAAATTAAATACATATATTAAGGACTTAAATGAATTTTATTTAAAACATTCTCCCCTTTGGGAAATTGATTATTCATGGAAAGGGTTTAAATGGATTTCCAATGACGATTTCGAACAGAATATAGTATCTTTTAAAAGAATAAATAAAAAGTGTGATGAATTAATCTTTGTAGTTAATTTTTCTCCCGTGGAAAGACATAATTATTTAATTGGTGCAGAAAAGGGATGCTACATTGAAATATTCAATTCTAACAGGGAAGAATACGGAGGTACAGGTACGGGAAATAAAGATATAATTATATCATCCATTGGCTCTATGCATGGATATAATTCATATATTTCAATTACATTGCCACCACTTTCTATTATTTGCCTAAAAAGAGAAGTGAAGAATAAAGGGGGTAAAGTTTATGAAATTAATTAAAAAAGAATGTGTAGTTATGCTTCTTGCAGGAGGACAGGGCAGCAGACTGGGAGCTCTTACAACTAAAATTGCCAAACCATCCGTGCCCTTTGGAGGAAAATACAGAATAATTGACTTTCCGCTGTCAAATTGTGTTAACTCTAACTTGGATACCATAGGTGTTTTAACCCAATACCAGCCACTAACTTTAAATTCTTACATAGGTGACGGAAAGTCATGGGATTTGGACAGGATGCATGGAGGAATTCAAATACTACCCCCCTACCAAAGGGTGGGAGATTCTGAATGGTATTCAGGCACTGCCAACGCAATCTATCAAAATATGAATTTTATTGACCTTTACAGTCCCGAATATGTGCTTATTTTATCTGGCGATCACATTTACAAAATGGATTATTCCTTAATGATAAATTATCACAAGGAAAAAGATGCTGACTGTACAATTTCCGTAATAGAAGTTCCCATGGAAGAAGCATCCCGATTCGGTATTTTAAGTTCAGACGAAGATGGAAGAATTACAGACTTTGAAGAAAAACCTGAAAACCCCAAAAGCAATCAGGCATCCATGGGTATTTACGTATTTAAGTGGGATAAATTAAAGAAATATCTTGAAATAGACGAAAATAATCCTCATTCCACCAACGATTTCGGCAAGGATGTCATTCCTCTTATGCTTAAATCAAATGAAAAAATGTATGCTTATAAGTTCAAGGGTTATTGGAAGGACGTGGGGACCATTGATTCCTTGTGGCAGGCAAATATGGATCTATTAGATAAAGACGGACTTGATTTGTCCGATGATTGGGTAATTTATTCAAGACACGCTGAAAAGCCTCCCCATTACATAAGTAAGGAAGCTTTAGTTAAAAATTCTATAATTTCTGAAGGTGCAGTAATTTTCGGCACCGTAGAAAATTCTATTATATTTTCAGGAGTAACTGTGGGAAAAAACTCCTATGTAAAAGACTCCGTTATAATGGCAGATGTGGAAATAAAGGAAAATACGGTAATTAACTATGCGATTATAGATGAAATGGTAAAAATAGGATCTAATTTGCAAATAGGAGAACCTATAGGAGATAAGTCAAAAATAACGGTAATACCCAGAGAAAGTGTGATTAATTCAAATGAGGGGGTAATAATATGAACGCCTTAGGAATTATTTTTTCAGATATTCAAGATTGGAATATGACTGAATTGGCATCTCACCGCTCTGTTGCTGCCATACCCTTCGGAGGAAGGTACAGGTTAATTGATTTTCCTCTTTCCAACATGGTTAATTCAGGAATAAACAAGGTATGTGTTATTACCAAGAGTAATTATCGCTCACTGATGGAACACATAGGCTCGGGAAAAGATTGGGACTTGTCGAGGAAAAAAGGAGGAATACTGATTTTCCCTCCCTATGCAGTAGGAGACAACCACGGACTCTACCAGGGAAGATTAGATGCTTTAAAAAGAGTTTTGGACTATATTGTTAACTCAAAGGAAAAATATGTGGTTTTATCCGACTGTGACATGATTTATGATATAGATTACAGAAAAGTTATTAAATATCATGAAGAGAAAAACTCGGACATCACTGCATTATACACAAAGACTGGAATAAATAAGAGCAATTCTGTTCACAAAATACTATATAAATTTGACGAAGAAGGTAGAGTAAGTGATGTTTTAGTTTATCCCATTACAGAAGGTACTCACAATATTGGCCTTAATTCATGGGTAATGAACAAGGAATTCTTAGAAGCATTAATATATGATGCTATTGCAAGAAACTACAAGGACTTCAGCTATGATGTTTTGGCAGCAAGAGTTCGCTCCTTAAGAATTTACGGTTATGAATATAAAGGATTTTTTGCCCATATAGATTCTCTTCAAAGTTACTACGACAACAGTATGAAACTGTTAAATATAGAAACACTGCAAAGTATTTTTTACTCAAAAACTGGACCTATTTATACAAAGAGAAAAGACTCGACCCCAACCAAGTATTGCAAGGAGGCCGTAGTTAAAAATTCATTGATTGCCAGCGGTTGTATTATTGAAGGAACCGTTGAAAACTCCATAATTTTCAGGGGTGTGAAAATAGGAAAAAATGCGGTAGTAAAAAATTCAATCATAATGCAACACAGCACCATAGGAGAAAATGCTCAGTTGAATTCCATAATAACAGATACTTATGCCTATGTGAACAATGACAGAGTCTTGTTGGGATATGCAAACTGTCCTTTCTTTATCAAGAAAAATTCAATAGTATAGGAGGGTACAATGAGTAAATTAAAGGTTTTATATGCTGTTTCTGAAGCAGCTCCCTTTATTACGACTGGCGGTTTAGGAGAAGTGGCAGGCTCCTTACCTAAGGCTTTAGCAGAAAAATATAAAGATAAAATAGATATTAGAATAGTCCTCCCCTTATATCAGAATATAAGAGACAGAAGTGATTTTGAATTTATTGGAAAAACAACAGTCCCCCTTGCCTGGAGGCAACAATACTGCGGTGTTTTTAAAAAAGACATAAACGATGTTACCTACTACTTCATAGACAATGAATATTACTTTAAAAGAAATGAATGCTACGGCCATTTTGACGATGGCGAAAGGTTCGCATTTTTTTCAAAAGCTGTATTGTATATATTACCTATGATAAAGTTTATGCCAGACATTGTTCACGCCAATGATTGGCAAACATCATTGGTTCCCATATATTTAACTACTAAGTATTCTCCTTACGAAGGTTACAGGGATATTAAGTCAATTATCACAATCCACAATATTGAATACCAGGGAATTTTTGACTTGGGTATTGCGGAAGATATATTTGACCTTCATGGTAAAGAAAAAGGAATTGTTGAATATCATGGAACCATTAATCTACTAAAGGGTGCTTTAGAAACAGCCCATATTATCAGTACTGTAAGCGAAACTTATGCTGAGGAAATTTTAGATGATTATTATGCAAAAGGATTAGCTCCCATAATACAAAAAAATTCCCATAAATTAAGAGGTATATTAAACGGTATAGATACAGAAGTCTATAATCCAGAAACCGATGAAGCATTATTTGAAAATTACAACTTAAATAATATAGAGAAAAAATATATAAACAAAAGAAATATGCAGTCCCTGGCAGGACTCCCTCAGGATGAAGATATTCCTGTAATCGGAATAATATCTAGACTAGTTAAGCATAAGGGATTTGATTTAATAATAAATGCTATGGAAGAAATACTAAAGGAAAAAGTTCAATTTATTATTTTAGGCAAGGGGGACAGAGGATATGAACTGTATTTTGAATCCCTTCAGGACAGTTACCATGAAAAAGTAGCTGCGAGAATTGATTTTAATTCTGATTTAGCAAGAAAAATTTATGCAGGAGCAGATATTTTTCTCATGCCTTCCATAAGCGAACCCTGTGGTATAGCACAGATGATTTCTTCCCGTTACGGTACGGTACCTATTGTTCGGGAAACAGGTGGTTTAAAAGATTCCATTAAGGATGCAAGCTTAGGAATCGGCAATGGTTTTACCTTTAGGGAGGAAACTCCAGAAGCACTGTGCCATGCCATAAAAAGAGCCTTAAGAGTGTATAACAACAGGGATGATTGGCGGAAATTAGTTGAAACGGTAATGAAGATAGATTTCAGCTGGACAAAATCTGCTGAAAAGTACTACAATATGTATCTTAACTTAAGAGGTATAGGAGAATAAGAATGACTAAAATCGATGCAAAACTCATTAATAGATTAATTGATGAGGAGATTATTCGATACTATAATACAGATCCAGAAAAGGCGGATGCAAATCAAATTTACAGAGCTCTTTCCATTGTGTTGAGAGATTTGCTTCTGAAAAAAAGAAACAAGTTCATTAATATGCAGAAGGAAAATAAGCAGGTTTACTATATTTGTATGGAATTTCTCATAGGTAAGTCTTTAAAAAATAATTTATATAATTTAAATATAGAAGACGAAGCAGCAAAAGCTTTAAAAAAATACAGGGTAAGTTTAGAAGACTTGTATGAAATAGAAAAGGACCCTGGTTTAGGTAACGGAGGATTGGGCAGGCTTGCTGCCTGTTTTATGGATTCCCTGGCAACACAGAATTATCCGGCGACTGGATTCTCAATTAAATATGAATACGGTCTCTTCAAACAGAAAATAATTGACGGCTGGCAGACGGAACTCCCTGATGACTGGCTTACTACATCCGATGTATGGCTTATGCCAAGAATTGAAGAAAGAGTAATTATAAGATTTGACGGAAGTATAAGAGAAGAATGGACCCGTGAAGGATTGAAAATATACCATGAACATCCCACGGAAGTGGAAGCAATACCTTATGATCTGATGATTTCAGGATATAACAGTGAAGGTGTAAGCCTTTTAAGACTTTGGGAAGCGAAGAGTTTAAACAGTTTCGACATGAACCTGTTTTCCCAGGGTGACTATATAAGAGCTTTATCGGAAGATTCAATGGCAGAAGCAATATCGAAAGTCTTATATCCCTCTGACAACCATAATGAAGGTAAAATTCTCAGACTTAAACAACAATACTTCCTAGTATCTGCCTCGGCTCAAACTATTGTTACATACCATATGAAGAAATACAAGACCTTGGATAATTTTCATACAAAAAATGCAATCCATATAAATGATACCCATCCTGCCCTTATTATTCCGGAATTGATGCGTATTTTTATGGATGAGTATAATTATTCCTGGGAAAAAGCATGGTACTTAGTTGAAAATACAGTTTCATATACAAATCACACTGTAATGGCAGAAGCCTTGGAAACTTTTGATGAAAATATTGTAAGAACTAAGATACCGAGAATATATATGATTATAAAAGAAATCAACAGAAGATTCTTGGAAGAAGCATCAGCTAAGTACGGTGACTACCAAAAGGCATTGAATATGTCCATATTCGGCTACGGCAGAATAAACATGGCCAGCCTGTGCATAATGGGAAGTCACAAAGTAAATGGTGTAGCTAACTTACATTCAGAAATAATTAAGAGAACCGTCTTTAAAAACTTCTATGAATATAGTCCTAGTAAATTTTTAAATGTCACCAATGGAATTACACACAGACGGTGGCTGAATCAGGCTAATCCCTTACTTAGCTCCCTTATTGACCAGCTAATAGGACAAGATTACCGCAGAGATCCTCAAAAGCTTAAGATGCTGAAAAACTATAAAGATGATGAGGAAGTTTTAAGTAAACTATATATAATTAAACAGGAAAATAAAAAGAGACTTGCCCAATACGTAAGAAAACACAACCATATCGACTTAAATATTGAATCGATTTTCAACGTACAGGCCAAAAGACTTCACGAGTACAAGAGACAGCTTTTAAACGCATTAAGAATCATAAGCATCATTATTGATATAAATGAAGGAAAAACAGAAGACATTGTTCCAGAAACATTTTTATTTGCTGCTAAGGCAGCTCCCGGCTACTATAGGGCAAAGGAAATAATACAGCTAATTTTCGCCTTAAGCCAGTACATTAATAAAAACACATTTGTAAAAAAATATATAAATGTTGTATTTTTGGAAAATTACTCTGTTAGTTTAGCAGAATTAATAATACCTGCCGGAGAATTAAGCCAGCAAATATCCCTTGCAGGTAAAGAAGCTAGCGGAACGGGAAATATGAAATTCATGCTTAACGGTGCTCTTACCATCGGTACTTATGACGGAGCCAATGTAGAAATAATCAATGAAGTAGGAGAAGAAAACTTCTTCTTATTCGGTATGAGGGACTATGAAGTTGAAAACTTATGGAAAAATGGTTATTCTTCCCTCCATTATTACCAAAAAAATCAAAAGTTAAGGAAAATCATCGATTTCCTGAATAAGGGTATAGCAGGAAAATCTTTTGAATCTATTTCCAAATACTTACTGGGAGGTCCTGTTGTAGGAGACCCTTACATGTGCTTTGCAGATTTTGACAGTTATATGGAAGTTAGTAAAAAAGCATGCCACCTATACTGCAAGGATAAAAGAAAATGGAACCAGATGTCCTTGTTAAATATAGCTTCTGCAGGATTTTTTTCTTCCGACAGAACTATAAAAGAATATGCCCAGAATATATGGGGAATAGATGAGGCACACCTGACCTAATGTCCCAAGGAGGAATTATGTATATATTTGATCCTAAGTCCGATTTTCACAGACATCCTCAGGGGGGAATAAGGTCTATGAGTACAATAACTTTTAGAATATTTTCAAAACGTAACAGGCCCATCCCTGAATTGTTAATTGAGAAAAGAGAGGATTATAATAAACACTTATACAAGCAAGTTAAAATGCAGTGGATATCTTTGCAAAAAAATTATGATTTATACCAGGTCCAGCTATTAATAGAGGAATATGGTCATTACTATTATTCCTTTATTTTTGGCGAAGAAAAATCAGAAAGCTATGAGTTGCTCATTTACCATGAAAACTACTCAACTCCTGATTGGGTAAAAGGAGGAACAATCTATCATATTTTCGTTGATAGATTTTATAGGACAAAGCCACTTTCTAAGGAAGGTGTCCTTATACGTAATTGGGGAGAAACTCCTCATTATTTACCTAATGAAAAGGGAGAAATTTTAAATAATGACTTCTTTGGAGGCAACTTAGAAGGTATAAAGGAAAAATTACCCTATATTGCAAGTTTAGGGGTAAATATTATTTATCTTTCTCCCATATTTGAAGCATATTCAAACCATAAATATGATACAGGAGATTACCACAAGATCGACCCTATGTTTGGAAATGAAGAAATTCTTAAAGAATTATGTGAAGAAGCTAAAAAATATGGCATTTACATTATTCTTGACGGTGTTTTTAGCCATACAGGGGACAATAGTATTTATTTCAATAAGTATGGCAGCTATGATTCCTTAGGTGCCTACCAGAGCAAGGACTCTCCCTACTATGAATGGTACACCTTCAATGAATGGAGGGATGACTATGTATGCTGGTGGGGTATTAAAACATTGCCAGAAGTGAACGAAAACAATGAATCCTATGTAGAATTCATAACTGGCGAAAAAGGAGTTATACAGCACTGGCAAAAGATAGGTGTTATGGGATGGCGTTTGGACGTGGCCGATGAACTCTTAGATGAATTTATTAAAAAGCTGCGTTCTTCCATCAAAAAAGAAAATAAAGATACTTTCATAATCGGTGAAGTATGGGAAGATGCATCAAACAAGTATGCCTACGGTAAACTAAAAGGCTACTTACTAGGGAAGCAGTTAGACTCTGTTACTAATTACCCTCTTAGAAATGGAATTATTGAATACCTTAAAAATAAAGACTGTACCTTGTTATACGACACCATGAGTAAAATTATGGAAACATATCCACCACCTACGGTTAACTGCCTTATGAACATCCTTGGAACCCACGATACGGAAAGAATACTAACAGTATTAGGAAGTAAGTCTCAACCTATAAGCAAAAGTGAAATGGCAGAAAGCAGGCTTACTGAAGAAGAAATTAAGGAGGGAATTAAACTTCTAAAAATTGCTACCTTATTACAATTTACTCTTCCAGGAATACCATGTATTTACTACGGAGATGAAGTTGGTTTGGAAGGATGGATTGACCCCTTTAACAGAAGATGCTACCCTTGGGGAAGGGAAAATAAGGAAATATTGAAACATTATTTATACCTGGCCAAGTTACGAAAAGAAATGAAAGTATTGGCTGAAGGTAAGTATAGATGCTTAATTCATGATAAAGAAATTTTTGTATTTGAAAGATATAATGACAAAGAAAAATTAATAGTTGCAGTAAATTTGCTACCTAGAACAATTACCTTAAAATTTAAAGAAAAATTAAAAGAGTGGGAAAGCAATCAGAAAAAGAATGAATTCAAATTAGAAAAGGAAAGCTACTTGGTTTTATCATCCTAAGGTCATCCTTCTGCTTTCCTTTGTTAAAGCCCTAATTTCTACTGCCAATTTCTCACTTAGCACGGAACCATTTAATCGCCACTGCCAATTGCTCCCGACAGTTGAAGGGGTATTTATTCTAGCCTTTTCTCCTAAGGAAAGGAAATCCTGTAAGGGAATAATACACCATTTAGCTTTGTTATTAAACAATATTTTAATTATATTAAAAATAATATCATCAATATTTTTTTCTTTAATGTTTAAACTCTTTAAAATATATTCTCTTGTATAATTATCAAGCTTTTCATACCATCCCCTTAAAGTGTCATTATCGTGGGTACCGGTATATGCCACTGAATTTTCCTCATAATTTTCCGGCAGGTAGGGATTATTAGGATTACCGTCGAAAGCAAATTGTAAAACCTTCATTCCAGGAAAACTAAATTCATTTTTTAATTTAGTTACACTGTCAGTAATAATTCCTAAGTCCTCAACAATTATATTTAATTTTCCTGACTTCTCCCGTAATTTATTAAACAACTCCTTACCATAAGCTTTCATCCACTTTCCCTTAATGGCATTTTCCGAGCCGTAAGGAACAGCCCAAAATTCATCAAATCCCCTGAAGTGGTCAAGCCTTACAACATCATAAAGTTTAAATGAAAAATTTATTCGATTTATCCACCATTCATATTCAGTTTTCTTTAAATATTCCCAGTCAAAAACTGGATTTCCCCAAAGCTGACCTTCTTCTGAAAAATCATCGGGGGGTACTCCGGCAACAAATTTGGGCAGATTGTCTTCATCCATAAGAAAAACATCCCTGTCCCACCAAACATCTGCACTGTCCAGGGCAGCATAAATGGGTATATCACCAATTATTGATATACCATTATTATTGGCATACTCTTTCAACTTGAAATATTGCTTAAAAAACAAATGCTGTAAGAAAATCCAAAATCTTATTTCATCTTCAAGGTCTTTTTTAGCATAATAAATTTCATTTTTTTCTTTATCTATAAGCTTTTCATCCCATTTATACCAGGGAAGCTGTTTGTTTTTATACTTCAATGCCATAAACAGTCCATAGTTCTCAACCCAGGGATTCTCTATTACAAAATTATCTATATCAAAACTATTCCTGGCATTTTCCCAGGCTTTTCTTAAAACTAAGTACCTGTTCTCAAATAATTTTTTATAATCTATTCTTTCATTACCAAAATCAATATTTTCAAGGAAGGATTCTTCTAATAATCCTTCCTCTATCAATATTTCTAAATCTATGAAGTAGGGATTTCCTCCAAATACTGAAAAGGGTGAATAGGGAGAATCACCATAGGAAGTATGTCCTAAGGGGAGAATCTGCCAATATTTTTGTCCTGCTAAGCGTAAAAAATCGACAAATTCGTAAGCTTTTTTACCAAATGTTCCAATGCCGTATTTTGAGGGAAGGGAAAAAACCGGCAATAAAATCCCCGAACTTCTGTTAAGCATAAATACCTCAATAGAATAAAATAGAGTAAGTATACTCTATTTTATTTCAAATATTTTTTTAATATATCTTTTTTATCTGTTTTTTCCCATGGAAGATCTAAGTCCTCTCTTCCAAAGTGGCCATATGCGGCAATTTGTTGGTAAATAGGTCTTCTTAAATCAAAGTTGTTAATAATTGCTGCTGGTCTTAGGTCAAAATTCTCATCTATGGCTTTTTCGATTATTTCTTCACTTACTTTATTCGTTCCAAAGGTATCTACCATTATAGAAACAGGTTTAGCAACTCCAATTGCATATGCAAGCTGAACTTCACACTTATCTGCAAGACCTGCTGCAACTATATTTTTAGCAATATATCTTGCTGCATAGGCTCCTGAACGGTCAACCTTTGTAGGATCCTTTCCGGAAAAAGCTCCTCCTCCGTGTCTTGCATATCCACCGTAAGTATCTACAATAATTTTTCTTCCTGTTAAGCCAGAGTCACCTTGAGGTCCTCCAATAACAAACCTGCCTGTAGGATTTACATAGTATTTTGTATTCTCATCTAATAGATGAGCAGGTACTACTGCATTAACTACATATTCCTTCAAATCTTTTTCAATTATTTTTTTATCCACAGTTGGATCATGCTGGGTTGATATAACTATAGTATCAACTCTTACGGGAACATTGTCATGGTATTCCACAGTTACCTGGGTTTTTCCATCAGGTCGTAGATAATCAACCACCTTATTTTTTCTTACTTCCGCTAATTTCATTGCAAGTTTGTGAGCTAAGGATATGGGCATGGGCATTAGTTCCGGTGTTTCATTGCAGGCAAATCCAAACATCATACCTTGATCTCCTGCTCCAATTATATCATTGTCGTCGGATTGACATTTCTTGTACTCATCAGCATTATCAACACCCATTGCTATATCCTGAGACTGTTCTTCTATGGAAGTAAATACAGCACAGGTTTTATAGTCGAAACCATATTCTGAATTGTTATAGCCTATATTTGCAATTGTTTCTCTCACTATTTTGGGAATATCAATATAGCAGGTTGTGCTTATTTCCCCTGCAACAAGGACAAAACCAGTCTTTGTAACTGTTTCACAGGCAACTCTTCCATTGGGATCCTGTTCTAAAATAGCATCTAAGATGCCATCGGATATCTGGTCGCACATTTTATCAGGATGACCTTCCGTTACTGACTCAGATGTAAAGAACCATTTTTTCATATCTTTTCCTTTCTTTTTGGTGCATTTTTAACTCATCTAAGAGTACAGAGGTATGCACCTTAATTATTGTCATTTGTATATGCGTAAGATTGGATTTCTTACGTCGTATAATTCATAAAAAAACCCCTTCCACAGAAGAGGTTATCTATTCTATATAGCCTCATCTTTCGGAAATCCGCGGGAATTGGCACCTTGAATAAATCAGGCTGCCGGGTTTCATTGGGCCTCGTCCCTCCACCACTCTTGATAAGGTCTTTTTTGTATATTATCACATACTTATTTTAAAGTCAATAAGCAAGGGAAATAATTTTTATGGAACTATAATAACTTATTTTCGTCTATATTAAAATATAATCCTGAATTGCTATAATTTACTACTGTAAACAGCCTTATTATATGGCAATCGATTATTACTTTTGATATAATATGCTTAGAAAGGAATGATTGACATGATACTAAGAAAAATAGCAGCAATATCAGCAGCTATAGTACTTTTATTATCACCCAAGGCTTACGCCAACCTATATACCGTATACGACTTAACTGAAGAAGTACGACTTTCAACAGGAATTACATATGAAAGAATTGAGAAATACACCTCATCCGGATGGATGAACATTAACGTTATACGTGCCGATTTAACAGATGAATACACTAGCATATCCCCTATTAACAGCGAAGAAGGGATTTCAAACAGGGAAGTTTTAAGTTCCATGATGAAGTCTTCAGGAGCAGTAGGAGCAGTAAACGGAGATTTCTTTTACATGGGAGATCCTACCTATACCTATGGACCTATAATTCGTAATAATAAACTTATAACATCTCCCCTTCCTCACAACTACGGCTACCCTACAGTTGCAAGACTTTCAGATGGAGCTGTAGATATTTCCGTATGGGATCCGAAAATTACTCTTTTTGCCTCAGATTCCACGGAATATACAGTAACTGTAATAAATAAAACTTCTTCCTTAGACTGGGGACCTACTATTTTAACCTCCGATTGGAACATAACATCACCAGGATATACAGATAAAGACATTGTTGAAGTGGTAGTAATAAACAACACTGTATCTGAAGTAAGAAAAAACCAACCTCCTGTAGTAATTCCAAAAGAAGGCTACATAATTGCAAGCAGCCATGTAGATACCATGGAAAAAATGCTTAATTCTTTTAAACCAGGACATGAAATATCTTTAAATATTGAATTGAATTTCAATCCTGAAGAAGTTGAATGGGCTTTCGGAGCACTGAATTACCTGGTAAAAGACGGTAAGGAAAATGAAATAAGCTCTGAAGTACTGGGTACACACCCAAGAACTGCCATTGGCTTTAATAGGGATAATACTGAAATGATGCTGGTAACGGTAGACGGCAGACACAGGGATTACGTAGGTGTAAAGCAATCGGAACTGGCACAAATTTTAATCGACTTAGGTGCTTACAATGCAGTAAATATGGATGGAGGCGGCTCTACCACCATGGGGATTGACTTTTTGAAAAACGCCAATATTACTATTGTAAACCTGCCTTCAGATGGAAGAGAAAGAAAAATTGCCTCAGGAGTTGGAGTATTTAATAATTCTCCCGAAAGTAACCAGGTAGATAAAATTATAATCGAAGCAACACAAGACAAGGTATTTAACAAGACAGAAACAGAATTACAGCTAAAATTTTTCAACGAATACTATACTCCTTTAAATGTGGATTTAAAAGATGTGAATTTCAGTGTTTCCCCTGCTGGAGCTGGGAAAGTTGTAAACAATGTATTTATGCCTGAAAAACCAGGAAAAGCAATTATAACTGCCTCTGTGGGAAAGGCAGAAGGACAAATTGAAATTGATGTTTTAGACAGCCCTGTAGCCTTAAAAACAGATACTGATACCATAACCTTGGGATTCAATGAAGAATATTACTTAGGTGAGGTTTTGGGAATAGACAAAGATGGAAATTCGGCCCTTATACCTTGGAAATACTTGAATTTTTCCTATAGAAACAGAGTGGGTAAAATTGAAGAAGGTATATTTACATCTAGTGATATTTCCAATACAGGAGCAGTAACAATAACCTTCAAAGATGCAGTAAAAAATATATTAGTTAAGGTAGGCTATAGATTTAAAACATTAAACCGTTTTGAAGATATGGATAATATAAAATTAACCTTGTACCCGGAAGATTCCTTGGGTGAAATATCAATCACAAAGGATTTTGTAAAGGAAGGAAACCATGCTTTAAGATTAGATTATGATTTTACAAAAATGACAGACCAAAGTATTGCCTTTATAGAGTTTGGTAAGGACGGGGAAGGAATTGTGTTGGAAGATAAACCATTAGCAATAGGAATGTGGGTTTATGGTGACGGTAAGGATCATTGGCTTAGAACAAGAATAACTGATGCCTATGGTAACTTGGTGAAAATTGATTTTGCAGAGGAAGTAGACTGGACTGGATGGAAATGGGTGGAGGCAAAGATACCAGAAGGTATTGCATACCCCATAACCCTGAAAAATATTTACTTAGCGGAAATAAACGAAACTAAAAAAGACACTGGGACAATATATATAGATAATTTAAGAATAATGTATGAGCCTAAGGACAAACAATTGGGATTAAGGGAAGAAACTAAGTTTAAAGATCCCCTTAAAACCGAAGAAATTAAAAATTATCTTGAAAAATTAACAATATCTGAAGGTGAATACAATTATGAAGGAAGTGGATCCCTAGTATTTTGCGAAGGGATAATTTCTGGTGGAACCATGAGCAGTTCAAATACTACCATGTGGAATAACATTAAATCACTAGCCAATTACCAGGATAAAGTATTGGTTCTAGCCTTAAACAGCGATATAGACAACATAAAAGACGAAAGAGAAGTAAGAATTTTAAAAGAAATTCTAAAGAAGGCCTCTGAAAACAATGATGTATTCCTTGTTTTCCAAGGAGAAGAAGAAAATACTGTAATAGAGGATGGGGTAAGGTATATTACTTATACAGATAACTTTGAAATAGCCATAACTCCTGAAAAAGTACTCTATAAAAATTAATCATACCCAACTTATTGTTACTATAACAATAAGTTGGGTATATTTATCTTGTAATTACTATAAACGGAGGATAATATGTGGAAAGAATTTAAAGAATTTGCCCTAAGAGGTAATGTATTGGATTTGGCAGTAGGGGTTATTATGGGTGGTGCCTTTGGAAAAATAGTAACCTCTGTAGTAAATGATTTAATTATGCCTATTTTAGGATACTTTATGGCAGGGATGGATTTTAAATCGCTAAAATATGTATTAAGCGAAGCTGTTATGGAAGGAGATACAGTTGTAAAACCTGAAGCTGCCATTATGTATGGAAACTTTATTCAAAATGTTGTTGATTTCTTAATTGTTGCCCTTTCAATTTTCGTTTTTATAAAGTTAATTAACAAATCTAAAGAAAAGTTTAAAAAGTCAGAAGAAGCTAGTACTGAACCAGAACCAGAAACGCCCCCAGCACCAACTACAGAAGAACTTCTTACTGAAATAAGAGATTTATTGAAGGAGAAATAAGTAGGCAAATATAGTATGCCTTAACCGTCCAAAATTATATAGTCATTAATCCACATGAGCAAGTAATGTAGTAAACATACAGGAGTACATTGTAATAGCTATTAATAGAATAATATTCTCAATAAGTAAATAGCTGTTGAATTTTTTGATTTTCGTGATAAAATAATCTTAGTTTTGATTATGGAGGAAATTATGAGCTTATATAAACAATGGACGGAAAAGTTAGAATCAATTCAAACTCAGGAAGAATACCAGGAATTTTTCAATGTTTATATGTCTAAGGAAGCAGAATGCTACAAAAATATTCTTTTAAGCAAAAGTCCGCTTATTGAGGGAAAAATTAAGGATTTGGCAGAAAAAAACAATATGACACCCGTTGAATTTATCGGTTTTTTAGACGGGGCAAACACCAGTTTCAAAGAAGAATTAGCATTGGATACATTAACAGAAGAATCGGAAATAAAAGCAGAATTAGACTTTGAAAAACTCTTGTGGAACATGCATGATGCTAAGGCAGAATGGCTTTATGGCATGGAAGAATGGGAAAATATCTTTGATGAAAATAAGAGAAAACAAATAAAGAAAGATTATAATCGTTCTAAAATAGTTGTAAAAGGAGAAAAAATAGGCAGAAATGATCCTTGCCCCTGCGGCTCTGGATTAAAATACAAAAAGTGTTGCGGCAAAAAATAAGAAGGGGGGCAGCATGAATAAAACCAAGGGCTTAACTTTTGGAATTTTAGCAGGCTTCATTTATGGTTTCACACCCATATTGGGAAAGTTAACCTATTCAGAGGGAAGTAATCCAATATCACTTACCTTTTATCGAAGCCTCCTTTCAATTCCATTTTTTTTTATAATGTTAAAATATAATAAAATAGATATGAAAGTAGAAAAAGAACAGTCGATAAAATTAGCAATACTGGCAATACTGGCGTCAATGACTGCTCTCACTCTCTATGGTTCTTACAATTATATTTCCGTTGGAATGAGTACAACCATTCATTATATTTATCCTGTATTAGTTGCTGCTGCAAGCATTATAATTTTTAAAGAAAAATTAAGCAGGGACAAGGCTGTGTCCTTAATACTCTCTACTATTGGGATAACCTTATTTTTTGAAGGGAATATTAATATTATAGGAATAGTCATATCTTTTTTATCCGGTGTATTATTTGCAGGATACTTACTCTATATGGATAAAAGCTGTATGAATACTATGTATCCATTTAAATTAACATTTTATATTACTATTTTTTCATCCATTTTTCTTTTTATTGTCGGTATAGTAAACAAAAAATTAGTATTTAATATGACACCTACAGGGTGGATTTATACTGTCTTGGTTGCTTTATTTGTTTCTTTTTTTGCAAATACTTTCGTAGCATTGGCAGTTAAAAACGTAGGTCCAACAGTAACCAGTATAGTAGCAATGCTTGAACCTATTACCAGTATAATAATGGGGATTTTATTTTTGCATGAAGCTGTAACATTTAAAAGTATAGCAGCCTGTATTCTTATTTTACTTGGAGTGTTAATAGTTACACTGGCAAAAGAGAACAATTAGGGACATTACTATTGACTATCCCACATAGGATTCTATCAATAATAATGTCCCCTTTACTTAAAACAGCCCCTTTATTTTGCCATCATTATCAATATCTATATTTTCAGCTGCCGGTACCTTGGGAAGTCCAGGCATCTTCATAATATCACCCGTCAGTACCACCAAAAATCCTGCTCCTGCAGATATGGTAATATCCCTGATAGTTATATTAAAGCCTGTAGGCCTGCCAAGAATCTTGGGATCATCTGTCAAAGAATATTGATTCTTTGCCATACATATGGGAAGATTTCCAAATCCCATTTTTTCAAAATTAGCTATTTCCTTACTTGCTTTAGCTGAAAATTCTACATCATCAGCCCCGTAGAGCTTCCTGGCAATTGCTTTTATTTTATCTTTTATAGACATATCTAGGTCATAGGCATATTCCATAGAGCTTTCCTCTTCGGCCAGTTTTATTACCTCTTGGGCAAGCTCCATACCACCTGAACCTCCCTTTGCCCATACTTCTGATAACTTTACATTAACTCCTAACGATCTACACTTTTCTTTAATTAAATTTAATTCACTTTCTGTGTCTGTAGGAAACTTGTTAATTGCCACAACTGCCGGTATTTTAAATACCTGAGTAATATTTTCCACATGTTTTAACAAATTAGGAATTCCTTTACTTAGAGCATCTAAATTTTCTATTCCTAATTCTGACTTAGGAACTCCTCCATTATACTTTAAGGCCTTAACTGTCGCCACTATAACTACAGCACTAGGTTTCAATCCTGTTTTCCGACACTTTATATCAATAAACTTTTCCGCACCTAAATCTGCACCAAAACCAGCCTCTGTAATAGTGTAGTCTGCAATTTTATTAGCCATTCGCGTAGCTATGACAGAATTACAGCCATGGGCTATGTTGGCAAAAGGTCCTCCGTGGATAAATGCAGGAGTTCCTTCCAATGTTTGAACTAAATTAGGCTTTAATGCGTCCTTTAAAAGGGCAGCCATGGCTCCGTGGGCTTTTAACTGTCCAGCAGTAACAGGCTCTCCAGCCCGGTTATAAGCCACAATAATTTTAGATAAGTTTTCTTTCAATTCCATAATATCATTAGAAAGGCAAAAGACCGCCATTACTTCCGATGCCACCGTAATATCAAAGCCATCTTCTCTCGGCACTCCTTGTACCCTGCCTCCAAGGCCGCTTACTATTTGTCTTAGCTGCCTGTCATTCATATCAAGGGCTCTTCTCCATACAATTCGCCTAGTGTCAATATCTAATTCATTACCCTGGTGTATATGATTATCAACCATTGCTGCTAAAAGATTATTTGCAGCCCCTATAGCATGAAAATCTCCCGTGAAATGTAAATTTATATCCTCCATGGGTACAACCTGGGCATATCCTCCCCCTGCTGCCCCTCCCTTTATACCGAATACTGGGCCTAATGAAGGTTCTCGAAGAGCTATTATTGTTTTCTTTCCTAATCTGCTAAGGGCGTCTCCAAGGCCGATAGTTGTTGTAGTTTTACCTTCCCCAGCTGGCGTAGGATTTATTGCAGTTACTAAAATAAGTTTGCCATCTTTCTTGTCTTTTAACTCTTCCAAGTAATATTTATAATCTATTTTTGCTTTATACTTGCCGTAGTTTTCAACGTATTTTTCTGGAATATTTATTTTTTCCGCAATTCTATTTATTACTTCTAATTTAGCACCTTGAGCAATTTCAATATCACTTAACATAACTCCTCCCTATGTATAGAATTAATATTATAGCTATATTAACCATATAGTCTAAAAATGGCTCCTTCTTAAAGTTTAAATAATTATAGCACTTTTAAAAACAGGGCACAATAGAAAGGCAATAAAAAATTAAACAGTAGTTAAATCTACTGTTTAATTTTAATATTCATATTAACCAATTATTATATCCGACACTTAATTAGCTGCCGCATGTTCTCCTGCAATTCTGCCAGATACAAAGCAATCCTTGTGCAACACCACCAAAGTTTGCATATCCTTTTTTATTTGTAAATAGTACTCCCATTGAGTCAGTACCAACCGCGTACAAGCCTTCTATTACTTCCCCATTATCTTATAGCACTTCAAATAGAAATATAACTAAAAACCATCGACTTATAGTTTTATATATGTTAATATGGGTAAACATAGTAGAGAATTAAAGTTTGAGGATGAGAAAATGAGTAGTAATAGTGAACCAAAAAAATTTACATCTTTAACTATTGTAAGAGCAGGTCTCTTTATATCAATGAGCCTTGTGTTAAAAGTAATCTTTGAAGTATATATTCCCCTTGGAGGAATTCCGGCTCTTCGGATAAATTTCTCTTCGGTGCCTTTGTTGCTTTCCGGAATATTATTAGGACCTTTTGCAGGTTTCTTAACAGGAGCAGCGGCAGATATAATTAATTTTATAGCAAAGCCAGGAGGACCTTTTTTCCCGGGCTTTACCCTTGTAAGTGGATTAACAGGATTTATACCGGGAATTATATATAAATATGTAAAAAAAGATATAAACTATAATCTACTTAATACTATTTTTATATCTTTATTGTCTGTAGGGTTTGTTTTAGTATTTATATATAAAGGTTTATTAACATTTGATAAGGGTATACTGTACGGAGGAGAACCTTTAAATCCTATTTATATAATTGGATTTTTCTTACTTGTTTGCATATACCTTATATTACCTATTAAGGTAACTTCCACAGATAAAGACCTTAATATGAACAAAATTGTATTTACTGTCAGCATAACTCAACTAATTACATCCATAATTTTAAATACTTACTTTCTATATATTTTGTACGGGATAGGAATTATGGTAACTTTGCCTGCAAGAATATTGACCAATTTCTTCATGATACCCCTTTATTCATTTATCATTGCGGCCATATTAAACGCAGTAAAAGGAAGGATTTAAGAAAGGGACATCCAGCTAAGGAATGTCCCTTTCTATTGCTTCTGCAGCTAACTTTGCTGTTGAAAAAGCTGCCTGAATATTAAATCCTCCCGTATTGCCATCATAGTCTAGTACTTCCCCTGCAAAGTATAATCCGGAGATTTTTTTGGATTCCATTGTTTTTGAATTCACTTCATCAGTTGAAACTCCACCCTTAGTGACCATGGCAATATGGTAGTCTCCAAGATTTTTTATTTTCATAGAATAGGATGAAAATAACTGAATTAATTTTTTCCTGTAATTTTTATTAAGCTGACTGCACAGTATATTTTCGTCAATGCCGGCTATTTCTAATACTTTCTCAATAAATCGCTTTGGTATATTTAGCTGTTTTAAAGCACTTTTAATACTTAGTTTCCCTGAATCTCTAATTAAGTTCTCAAAATAAACCCTGAATTCTTCTTCATTATGTAGTGATGTGAAGTTAATTTTTAAAATATCTCCTGCATCCATGTAGCGGGAATTATTTAATATTACAGGTCCCGAAATATTTACATGGGTAAAAAGAAAACTGCCTGTAAACTCATTAAATTTTCTGTTGCCCTTCCATAAGGATATTTTAATATTTTTAAAAGAAATACCTGAAAGTTCTTTAAATGGGTAATCCTCCACATATACAGGAGTAAGGGCAGGTTTAGGCTCTACTAGGGTATGGCCTAATGACCTTGCAAATTGGTAACCATCCCCTGTAGATCCGCTACCTGGATAAGATTTTCCTCCTGTTGTAATTATAAGATTGTAAGATGCAAAAGTATTGCTATGAGTTTTAACGTAGAACAACTTCTTATCTTCATCGTAAAGTACTTTTTCTGCTGCTGTACGTGTAAGAATCTCTACATGGTTAACTGAATCAATCAATACCTCAAGAACATCCTTAGCTTTAAGGGAATGAGGAAAAACTTTACCATCTTCTCTAATAATACTTTTTAGTCCTTTCCTATCAAAAAAATCAATAACATCACAATTAGTGAAATTATAAAGGGCAGTCTTAAGAAACCTGCCCTTACTGCCATATTGTTTAAGAAACTCACTAATAGCCATATTATTAGTATAATTGCATTGGCCAGCACCGGACAATAAGAGCTTTTTGCCCGGTATTTCATTTTTTTCAAGTAATAATATTTTTTTATCTCTAATATTTGCTCCAGCAAATAAACCAGCAGGTCCTCCGCCTATTATTATTACATGGTATATCATTAAACTGTATCTCCTGTTTCTTGGCTTTCAACAGTTTCAACTGAGTTGTTTAATTCATATATTTCCTTTAATTTATCCAAGGAAAGGGATGCTTTAATTTCATATTCTATCCCATTGTTGTCTATATATTCTCCCATAAATACTATATCATTATTCTTCAAATTAAAATCCGTATACTTGCTGCTGTCTAAGTTAATTTGCTTGGTGCTGTCTTTAATAAAGTCATATAAAAGAAAGTTATTATTACTGTCCTTAAACAAAATAACGGTAGTACCTTCTATTAAGTATATTTTTTGTGCATCTTTAAAAGAACCAGTTATTTTTTTGTTATTAATATCTAAAACCTTACTTTCACTCTTGGAGTCGGTTATTAGCAAGTATTCACCAAGCCAGGAATAGGAGCCTTCCTTATCAATAACTCCACCTTCAATTAAGAAGGGTTCCTTATTACCTTCTTCCCATATAAATATTTGGCTGTAGTTTTCCCCATATCCTATAGTCCTGAATACTAGAGGGTGGTCTTCTTTTATAATTTCAATACCCTTTAAGCTATCATTTAATAAATTTCCACTATCCTTTAAATAGGAAACAATACTATCTAAGTCTGCATTTTCAACACTGAACTGGGGTACATCTTCACTTTCTATAATTTTTAACTTTGACTGAGCTTCTTCAAGCATGGAAACTAAATTTTCTTCTTTATTAGCAAGATTTTCATTTTCTTTTTGAAGTTCTTCCAATTCTTTCTTTATTATATCCAATTCCTCTTTTAAACTTTCATTTTCTTCTATTATATCTTCCCTATGGACAATTCCTTTATATTCACCAGGACCTACTCCCGTTTCTTCGGAAGGAGGTAGCTTAGTACATGCAGATATTAATACCAAAGTTAAAAGGGTAATTAGCAGTGTAACTTTTCTCATTTTATCCTCCTATTTGGAAAAAAGCATCTTTCGATGCTTTTACTGTATCATTATGCTTGCTGCTACATATTCTCCACCTTGGGGAACAGCAAAGCTCAATATATTTTCTCCTTCTTTCAAGTCTTTAAAGTACTTGGTTGCTCCAGAAGTATCAAAAATTTTCGTATTATTTGTTATACGCAGATGTATAAGCTCCGTTTTTCCATTTGAAGTAACATTCTGCATCATAATTAATCTGTCTTTTTCATTTATAAATATAATCTTTCCGGAAAAACTCTTTGCTGTTTCAATTTCAGATACTTCCATGGTTACTATTTCGTCACCGGAGGTATTTACATTTACATTGTAACCAAGTCGTAAATCATAAATTGAAACATTCCTGTTTCCTATAGTTATAATAACATTGTTGCTTACGGAGTACTGAGTTACATTGCCATCTTCATCTGCAATTTTTATCTTGCTTTGTGGAGCAATCAATATTTCTCTAATAACACCGCTTAATTCTGCCTCTTTGGCAACAGTGTTAATTGCAATCATTTCATCATACTCGGTAGTTACGGTAACTTCATCTCCCACTCTTACCTGGTCGAAACTGGAGTCTTTATCGTTTCTTGTCACTTCCACATCACTGGTGAAAACAAATGTCTTCTCAACATCTCCATCAGTTTTTATAGTTACCTTGATGGGATAATTATAGTCTATGGATGTTATAACACCGTCGTAATGTTTAATTCGGCTTATAGAATTTATCTGATATACCTTATTATTATCCAAGAGCAGGGTAACTTCATCATTCTTTTTAAGCTGTTTTAATTCCGTCGCCTTTCCATCATGGTATACATCCACGTCCTTATCTATGGAATATGTAACCCTGTCTCTGTCTTGGTCGTAAATTGTAATACTTGCAGGAGATACATATGCTACATAGTAAATGGTGCCCCTTACTACATCCTTACTAGTGTCCGCCCTAACCTCCAAGGCAAGACGGTCAGCATTTATTTTACATGTAACAATCATATCCTTTTTCAGATCGGAAAATTCTCTTATCCTACCGTTTACTGTAATTTCCGTATCTTTATTGATTTTAACAATACTTTCTACTCCTCTTTCATTTTTTATATAGATGTAAGATTCAGACCTTCCTTCTGATATTTCAGAAATTATCCCCTCTTCCGTGGTAGTAGGTTCATATTTATCCAAATTGGGAAATACATCATTATCTTCTATGTAGTCATAGGCCTTGTCCAAAAGTGTAGCAATTTCTGCCCTGGTTATTTTCGCTTCCGGTTTAATATTTTTATTATCGTCTCCCAGCATTATTTTCTTTTCATACATTAAATATATATATGGTCTTGCTGATGGCGTAATTTCATCACTGTCTTTAAAGGGCAGCACATACGTTTTTAAACTCTTGGCTTCATCGTTAAGTCCCATTGCCTTTGTAAGGAGGACTGCCACTTCCTCTCTTTCAGCATCAGCAAAAATTGTTTTCCTTGTGAACATGTCCTTAAGGGCCTGCTCAGTAACTATATTAAGTTCTATTGCTAAAGCAAGATAATCTAAAGCCCATTCGTTGTATAAAACATTGGGCATATTTTTTAAAGAAGGCTTATATTCATCTATGATTTCCTTTTTTATATCTTTGTCAATATCGTAAAGTCTTGACATCATTACTATGGATTCCAATACAGTTACATTATTATCAGGCTTAAAAGTACCGTCCTCATAACCTGAAACAATACCGTTTTTTGCTACTCTCTCTATGTAACTTTTCCCCCAATGATCTGTAATATCAGTGAAAGTTGCCGCATTTATATTCATGGTAAAAAGTAAAGAAAGTACCACAGTCAGCAATATAATTCTACTTGATTTTTTCATAATACCTCCTGCTTGTCCGTATTTTTATAAATTATACCATATGTAATTTTATACCGCAATTGTAAATTCAAAAAGGAACCACGGTTCTCACTGGTGTATCCAAGTGCCCGTACTTCCTGCTAATCCATCAGCCGCCTTTTCCAAGGATGTAATTAATGCTTTTCTTCCTTTATTGGAAGCTACAAAGGATATTGCTGCTATTACTTTTGGAAGCATTGATCCTTCAGCAAATTCCTTGCTTTCAATATACTTCTCAGCTTCCTCTATAGTTAAATCCGCTATCCACTTTTCTTCCGGCTTTCCAAAGTTAATGGCTACTTTTTCAACTGCCGTAAGAATAACCAAAGTATCTGCATTAATTTTTTCTGCCAGCAAAGAAGCAGTTAAGTCTTTATCTATTACAGCACCTACTCCTTTTAATGAATTACCTTCCCTTACAACAGGAATTCCTCCGCCGCCGCAGACTATTCCAATTTGTCCCTTTTCCAATAATAGTTTTATAGTTTCAATTTCCACTATATCCCGTGGTTTGGGAGAAGGAACCACCCTTCTATATCCTCGTCCCGAATCTTCCACAACTACCATACCTTTTTTACGGGCTTTTTCTGCTTCTTCCTCAGTCATAAAGGAGCCTATAGGTTTTGTAGGCCTGTTAAATGCCGGATCATTCTCATCTACCACCACCTGGGTAATAACGGAGGTAACTTCTTTATTAATCCCTCTTCTAAGAAGTTCTTCCCTAAGAGCATTTTGCAAGCTATAACCAATATAAGCCTGACTCATGGCTACACACATGGATAATGGCATGGAAGGAAACTTATAATCAACTTTCCCATATTCTGTAAAGGCATTATTTATCATCCCTACCTGAGGACCGTTTCCGTGGGTAATTACAACTTCATATCCACTTTCAACCAAGTCTGTTATTGCAGAAGCAGTGTGTTTTACTGCTTCCTCCTGTTCTTCCAAGGTATTGCCTAAGGCATTGCCACCTAATGCTACAACTATTTTCTTGTTCATAATGATCTCCTGTAAATTTATATATTAATTTTATCACTTTCTTTTTAACGAAACAATATTTTTTCATAAGATAGAAAAAACTATTGACATCCTTCAATATTGTGATAAATTCAAACATAAGAACTGGAGGTGTAGATTATTTTAGAAAATTACAAAAGAGTGAATAGAACAAATCATCCTCATAATACTGAAATCAATGTAGCTGGCAATCTGGTAGGAGGAAAGAAAATAGCAGTTATGGCAGGTCCCTGCTCCGTGGAAAGTAGGGAGCAAATACTATCCATTGCAAAAGACGTTAAAAAGTCTGGAGCAACTTTTTTGAGAGGAGGAGCCTTTAAGCCTCGCACCTCGCCCTACAGTTTTCAAGGTCTTAAAGAGGAGGGCTTGGAACTATTGAAATTAGCTAAGAAAGAAACTGGCCTTCCCCTTGTAACTGAAATTACTTCCATGGAATACTTGGACGAATATATTGAAAATGTTGATATAATTCAAGTGGGTGCCAGAAATATGCAAAATTATGAGCTATTAAAACAATTGGGCAAGACACGAAAACCCATACTGTTAAAAAGAGGTTTCTCTTCCACTATTGAAGAATTACTTATGTCAGCAGAATATATAATGGTTGAAGGTAACGAAAATATTATACTATGTGAAAGAGGAATAAGGACTTTTGAAAATTTCACCCGAAATACATTGGATTTAAGTGCTATTCCAGCAATAAAAAAATTAAGTCACCTGCCTGTTGTAGTCGATCCCAGTCACGGTACCGGCATTTGGTGGATGGTGGAACCTATGGCCTTGGCAGCAGTGGCTGCAGGAGCTGATGGATTGTTAATTGAAGTTCATAATGATCCTGAAAACGCCCTGTGTGATGGAATACAGTCAATTAAAACAGATAAGTTTGCTTCCTTAATGCAAAAATTAAAATTAATTGTAGAATCATTGGGTAGAGAAATATAGAAAGGACATTAAAAATGGAATTAGATAAACTAAGATATGAAATATGTAACTTAGATAAGGAAATAGTAAGGCTGCTGGAAAAAAGATTTAACAAGGTAATTGAAATAGGTCATTATAAAAGAAAGAACAATCTTCCCATTTTTGATGAGGAAAGAGAAAAAAGAGTTGTGGAAAATTGTATAAGTTTTTTAGAAAATAAAGATTATTCCAAATATATTGATGATATTTATTTTCAAATTATGAGAACCTGCAAGGATATTCAGAACAATATAATAAAAGAATAAGATTCTTCCATTAGTCAGAAGCATACACCTAAGGGAAGAATCTCTTAGTTATGAAATCGGGTTAGGTCATCTCACAGTCTCATTCACCAAAGTATTTGCTCCCTTCGGTCGCGTATTTTGGGAATTCGTTGCGAATGACCTACCATCGATTTCTTCTTCCTTTCAGTCGAAGAAATCGGGTTAGGTCATCTTTGTTTTTTGACCATTTCAAATTCCTTCTGGATTTCTTCTGAAGGTTCGGGTGTCATCTTGGATACCACATAAATAAATATACATGAAACTATAAATGCAGGCAGAAGTTCATATACTCCGAAAATCCCGCCCATGGGTCTGAGGATCAACTTCCAAACAAATACCGTTATTCCTCCGGAAAGCATTCCTGCAATTGCACCTTCCTTGTTAGTTCTCTTCCAGAACAAAGAAAATAGTATTATAGGTCCGAAAGTTGCACCAAAACCTGCCCAGGCGAAAGATACAATTGTAAATATTACACTGTTTTCATCTAATGCAATAATTACTCCTATAAGGCTGATTGCTACCAAAATAATTCTTGAAATAGTCATAACTTGGTCATCGGTAGCATCCTTCTTAATTAAGTGCTGATATATATTTTTAGAAAATGCCGATGCAGCTATAAGCAAGTATGAATCTGATGAACTTATTGTAGCTGCCAATATCCCTGCCATTACAAGGCCAGCTAAAAATGCAGGCAGTAAATTAGATGACAATAAAATAAATATGCTTTCTGATTCGCTGTAGGTTAAAAGTTCTGTGGGGAATAAGGATCTACCTATTATTCCTATTGAAACGGCAGCACCTAAGGAAATAATTACCCAGACAGTAGCTATACGTCTCGATAGTTTAAGTTCATTGGAATCCCTTATAGCCATGAATCTTAGCAATACCTGAGGCATTCCAAAGTAACCTAAACCCCATGCAAGAGTCGATAAAATAGTATATAGTCCATACTTTCCTGCTTCATTAAATTGAGGTACTCCATTAACAACTTGCTGAACCCCATCTACTGTGGCGGGAGATGCTATACCGAAAAATTCAAAGAATCCGGGAATTGATTTTGCATTTTCAATCACTACAGAAACTCCTCCTGCAGCATTTACTCCCACACCTAAGGCTGTTACCAAGGCAAATATCATTACAATAGCTTGCATGGTATCTGATGCGGTTTCTGCCAGGAATCCTCCAACATAGGTGTAAAATAGTACGAAAATGGCTCCCAATACCATCATGTACTGGTATTTAAATCCAAATAGGGCGTTGAAAAGTTTGCCCACTGTAACGAAACAACTGGCAGCATAAACAGTGAAGAAAACTAAAATGAAAACTGCAGAAATAGTCATTATTACTTTATTCTTTTCCTTAAATCTATTGCTCAAAAAGTCAGGTATAGTTATTGAGTCATTAGCAGCAACGGAATAGTTGTGAAGCCTTTTGGCAACAAACAGCCAGTTTAAATATGTTCCTGCAGCAAGACCGATGGCAGTCCATATAGCATCACTTAAACCATACCAGTAAGCAACTCCTGGAAGACCCATTAACAACCACCCGCTCATATCTGATGCTTCCGCACTCATAGCGGTAACTAAGGGTCCTAAAGATCTGCCTCCCAAAAAGTAGTTCTCACTACTTTCATTAGCACGCTTAGCAAAATATAATCCAATACCTATTACAATTGACATATAACTTATCATTGCAATTAAAACTTGTAACGTATCCCCTTTCATAATATCCTCCTTAATCTAATTTACCATAGCGCTATACTCATTGACTAGTCAATTGCCTTTAGGTCATAAAACAAAAAATCCACCTCAATAAGAGGCGGATGTCCGCGGTACCACTCTAACTGCACTAAGTACAGTATCTCATTTTAAATAAGGGTTTGTGCCCTTTGGGTTGTTACTCCCAAATGCTCCAAGGCGGGTTCAATCTACAGTGGGACAAAGGCATCTCACCAAACAGCCTTCTCTCTGAGTCCATGTATCATTACTATTCCTCTTCACAGCAAATATTTATTTAGGTAAGATAATACACTATATAATTATACTTTGTCAAGTAAAATTTTGAATTAATTTTCGTTTTTTTGAATTAAGTTAACCCCATACTCCTATTTAGTTATTACTTCTTTTATAGTCATAAGATTATTTTTATTATTTAGCTTTACACCAGAATGCCAAGACTTAAGAATATAGGGGACACCCTTACGGATATCCCCATATACTCTTGAAAGTGTCCCCTACTTATTTTGACGAAAACCGTCAATTGCATTCTTGGTTCTTTCCTGTTTTTCTACTATTGCTTCCTCAAGCATCATATCCTTAACCTTCATGAGCCTTACTTGATTTCCTCTTTCGTTTTCATCTAGCTTCATTTGAATATACTTAATAGTTTCTTCAAATTTAGGAATCATAATATACTCAAGTGCATTAACTCTTCTTCTGGTTTTCTCAATTTCCGCAGCAAGAAGCTGTACTTCTTTTTCAACAGCTGCCAATTTCAACAACTCGGGAAAAATATTAGACAAATTTTCTATTGCGTTGTCAAGTTCCGCCGAAGTATTGGCAAAACCGTAGGGATAAATATTTGCAGTATCATCGGTGGTAGTTTTAAAATCAAAAACTGGTACGTCCACACTCATTACGTTTTTTTTGCCTACATCAATGGATACTCCCTGTTTTGGATACATCAATGCTTCTTCCATAACTTCTGAGGACATTACTGCACTGGCTATTACAAAATTTGAATAAGCATCCCTTAATTGTTTTTCCACCTGTTCTCGTAAAGCTTTATTCACTCTTGCCAGCTCCAAGAACTGTTTCATAAGCTCATCCCGTTTATCCTTAAGCATTTTATGACCTTTTACAGCCACTCTTAAACGGTTTTTCAGGGTGGTAAGTACCATTCTGGTAGGATTAACATTTAATCTTGCCACTAAACCACCTCTTCCTATTCATTTTTTGGATAATATTTTTCAAGATATTCATCCCTTATACGTTTTAATTCACCCTTAGGTAGGAGGGTTAATAACTTCCAGCCAATTTCCAAAGTTTCTTCTATGGATCTGTTGGTTTCATAACCCTGAGATACATATATCTTTTCAAATTCATCGGCAAATTTAGCAAAATATTTGTCTGCATCAGAAAGTGCAGCTTCACCAAGTATTGCCATAAGTTCCTTTGCTTCCTTACCTCTTGCATAGGCAGCAAACAACTGGTTCAATACATCAGAGTGATCTTCCCTAGTTTTTCCTTCACCTATACCCTTGTCTTTCAAACGTGAAAGGGAAGGTAAAACATCTATAGGAGGCTTGATATTCTTTCTGTATAATTCACGTGAAAGAATAATTTGTCCTTCCGTAATATATCCTGTAAGGTCAGGAATTGGGTGAGTTTTATCATCTTCTGGCATGGTAAGAATTGGAATCATAGTTATGGAACCTTTATGATCTCTTTTTCTTCCTGCCCTTTCATAAATTGTAGCTAAGTCGGTATACAGATATCCCGGATAACCACGTCTTCCAGGAACTTCCTTACGGGCAGCTGAAACTTCCCGCAAAGCTTCTGCATAGTTAGTAATATCAGTCAATATTACAAGTACGTGCATATCCTTATCAAATGCCAAGTACTCTGCCGCTGTCAAAGCCATACGAGGGGTGGATATACGCTCGATAGCCGGGTCATCAGCTAAGTTCATAAACAGTACGGTTCTGTCTATAGCTCCAGTACGTCTGAAGTCAGAAATAAAGAATTCTGCTTCTTCATAAGTTATACCGATCGCAGCAAATACAACGGCAAACTTGGAATCCGTTCCCAAAACCCTTGACTGGCGGGCAATTTGTGCTGCCAATTCAGCATGGGGGAGTCCGGAGCCAGAGAATATAGGCAATTTTTGTCCTCTTACCAATGTATTCAAACCATCTATTGCAGAAACTCCTGTTTGAATAAATTCGTTAGGATAGTCCCTTGCCGCTGGATTCATAGGCAGACCGTTAATATCCAATCTCTTTTCTGGTATAATTTCAGGACCGTTGTCAATAGGTCTTCCCAGTCCGTCAAAAACGCGGCCTAACATGTCCTGAGAAACTGCCAGCTCCATTCCTCTTCCCAAGAATTTTACCTTTGATTCTGCAAGATTAATACCTGCAGAACTTTCGAACAGCTGTACCAATGCATCGGTACCGTTTATTTCAAGAACACGGCAACTCCTTTTTTCACCATTGGGAAGTTCGATTATACCTAACTCATCATAAGCCACATTTTCCACATCTTTTACAAGCATCAAAGGTCCTGCTACTTCGGTAATAGTTTTATATTCTCTAATCATTCTATTCCCTCCTTGCTTGCTTTTAGAGCGGCAATTTCTGAATCCAATTGCTTATCTATTTCTTCATAAACTTCATTTACATTCTTTTCTTCAGTATATTTAAATCTTCCTATTCTTTCTCTTACAGGAAGTTCCGTCAATGCTTTAAAGTCAGCGCCTTCATTTAATGCTTCTAATCCTTTATGATAGTACTTCAATATAAGGGAAAGCATTTTATACTGTTTTTCCAAAGAAGTAAAAGTGTCCACATCATGGAATGCATTTTGATGCAGGTAGTCTTCCCTTATGGAACGGGTTGCTTCTAACTTCAGCCTGTCGCTGTAGGACAGGGAGTCAACACCCACCAACTGAACTATTTCGTTTAATTCTGCCTCTTCTTGCAGAAGCCTCATAGTTTCATTACGCATGTCAGTCCAGTTCTTTGCCACATTCTCATTGAACCAGTTACTTAAATTGTTTATATAAAGTGAATAACTGTTTAACCAGTTAATTGCCGGGAAGTGTCGTGCATAGGCCAACTGTGCATCAAGAGCCCAGAAAACTTTAACTATTCGTAGAGTTGCCTGGGACACCGGCTCGGAAATATCTCCTCCAGGAGGTGAAACTGCACCTATAACAGATAGTGCTCCTTCCCTTCCTTCCCTACCTAAACTAATAACCCTTCCTGCTCTTTCATAGAACTGAGCAAGTCGAGATGCTAAGTAGGCAGGATAACCTTCCTCACCAGGCATTTCTTCGAGACGTCCTGACATTTCACGAAGTGCCTCTGCCCAACGGGATGTGGAATCAGCCATAAGGGCAACCGAATATCCCATGTCTCTGAAATATTCTGCAATGGTAATTCCCGTATAAATTGATGCCTCACGGGCTGCAACAGGCATGTCAGAAGTATTGGCAATCAATACTGTTCGCTTCATCAGGGATTCTCCTGTCCTTGGGTCCTGCAACTCAGGGAACTCCATCAGAACGTCTGTCATTTCATTTCCACGCTCTCCACAGCCTATGTATACAACTATTTCGGCATCTGCCCACTTGGCTAACTGATGTTGTACAACTGTCTTACCGCTACCGAAGGGGCCTGGAACAGCTGCAACACCACCCTTGGATATGGGGAACAAGGTATCTATTACTCTTTGGCCAGTTACCAAGGGATTTACAGGAACTAATTTTTCCTTATACGGACGACCTCGCCTTACAGGCCACTTCTGCATCATTGTCAAGTTTACAGTTTCTCCGTTGTCCTTTTTTACAACACATACCGTTTCCTCTACGGTGAAACTTCCTTCCTTTATATCAACAACTTCCCCTGAAATACCGTAAGGAACCATTATTCTATGTTCAACAACAATTGTTTCTTGTACAGTACCTATTATATCTCCCGCTTGTACCTTATCTCCTACTTTTACCTTAGGAACAAAGTCCCATTTTTTTTCCCTGTTTAGGGATGGAACGCTTATACCTCTTGCAATATTAGGTCCCGCAATTTTTCTTATTTCTTCTAAGGGACGCTGTATACCGTCATATATGGTCTCAATAAGTCCCGGTCCTAATTCCACAGAAAGCTGTGCCCCAGTTGTTACAACTGGTGCTCCAGGAGCTAATCCTGCTGTTTCTTCATAAACCTGTATAGATGCCAGTTCACCCCGCATCTCCAAGATTTCACCTATAAGACCTTGCTCGCTAACACGAACAACGTCAAACATATTGGCTTCTTTTATGCCGTCTGCAATAACCAACGGACCGGAAACCTTAACTATTCTACCTTGGCTCATTACTAATCACCTGCTTTCTTA
Organism: Tissierellia bacterium; assembly: GCA_012843025.1. Lineage (GTDB taxonomy): Bacteria > Bacillota > Clostridia > Tissierellales > Sedimentibacteraceae > Sedimentibacter. Next base: position 36,310 of record DURT01000051.1, read on the forward strand.
TTTTAACCTTAGTCTTCATTAAATAATATGTCGGCACCAACTGCTTTTTCAACTGCCTTCTTTATGTTCCTAAGTCCTATTCCCATAGATCCCTTCATTCCAGGGATAGGAATAATTGCTGGCAGACGCTGTTCATTATATTGGTAAATTGTTTCTTTCATTTCGTCATAAAAATTTTCTGTTATATAAATTATTGCATAGTCTTCTTCAGCAATTCTCTGGAGCGTACTTTTTGCATCTTCCCTTGTATGGCAGTCGAATACATCTAAACCTACAGCCTTGAAACCTTGAACGCTTTGCTTATCTCCTATTACTCCTATCTTATACATAAGTCTCTCTCAACCTCTCTCTAATAAGTTCCGGCGAGATGCCTGCTACTTTGCCTGCCAATATTATTCTTACTGTTTTAATTTCATTTTCCTTTGCTAGTATGTATCCTACAAGAGCTTCTATACCGTAGGGAACATACTTGGCATTTCTTATATGATCCATTAGTTTGTTATCCAAAAGTTTTTCCAATTTCGTAAACTTGCCTGTTTCCTCCAAATCCTCTATGCCTTCAAGAAAAATTTCTCTGAAATCAAAAGCCAATAGTTGCTCTGCAAATTTGTCAAAAGGCTCATCATAGTTCTTTATAAATACATGTTCATGAATATTACCACCAGGCAAAAACACTTTAGTGAAAAAATCCCAGGATTTGTTCATTCTTTTAAGTCTGACATAGGTTTTTACATTTATTGAATCTATTTGCAACTTAATGTAATCAATTATAAATTTGCTTTTAGTTTCTTCTGCAGTCTTAAGCATTTCATCATAGCAATATTTGTCTAAAATAATATCTATAAGCTGCGGGTCCTTTGTTTTGGGAAAAGTATCGGTAATCTCCTTCAAAGCCTTTTCCATATTTTCTGTCAACTCAGAAAAATCCCTTTCGTTGACAGCATATTTTAAAACTTTTAAATCTATAGAACCTGTATCAACAAGAATATCTGTCTCATCCTTGTTCAAATACTCACTTTTCATAAGTACTTTCAAATTATGATAATCATAGGGATACAAAAACATATTTAAATGCTCTGGATTGGGAGCAAGAGACATAATAAAATCATATGTCTTTTTATGCTCTTGAGTAAGCAATGTTTCATAGTCATTAGACTCAATCATTTCACCTTCAAAGCCGTAATTGCACTCATCCAAAACCCTTATAGCGTCTTCAAATCTTTTAGCATCTATCATTTTTTCGACTCTTTCATGAGTAAGCATATGTTTTTCTATGCTTCTAATCCTCGATGTAGGGTATAAATAATCGGAGTCCTTAATCTTCGCCAAAATCATTCCTCCTTTCAGGCAGGATCTTATTTAAAAAGCGCATTTGCAATTTCACCGATAAGCTCATCTTTCATTGAATCTAAAATGGTTTCAAATGTACTGTTAATTTCAATATTTTCCTTTTTTAGCACAAAGCCTCCGCTTGCTTGAATTGTTTCATTGCCCAATAGGACTTTTTCTGAATTTAATTCTTTGTTAACAGCTTTTATAAGTTTTTCACCAATATTCTCCTTGTCTTTGGCATTCAGAAATATTGTACCTTCACAATTAGGTATTTTAACAATTTCCTGCACCAAGAAATTCAAATATTGGTCCTCCGGCATGACCTTAAGCTTATCGAATGCTACATCGAAACTTTTTTTTATCGCTTCCTGCTTGGCTGATAACAACATATTTCTGCCCTGGAGTTCTGCAGCAGAAACTTTTCTACTTTTTATATCTTCAGCATCTTTTATTGCTTTTTCTGCTTCAATTTTTATTATTGTTTCTGCTTCGATCTTAGCATTATTTATAATTTCCTGCTTCGTTTTTTCTGCATCCATCAAAATATTTTCAGCAGCATTTTCTGCATCGCTTAAAATTTTTGACTTTATATTGTCAATGCTCATTTAATCACATCCTCATATTGAAATTATGAAACATACTAGCTAAATAGCAATTCCGTTAATCATAAGGAATGAAATAAGAAGTGCCAAAACAGCATATGTTTCAACCATTGCAGCATAAACCATTGCTTTTGCGATTTCTTCAGGTCTCTTTCCAACAAGCATAATACCTGATGCAGCAACTTTACCCTGATGTATTGCAGAAATTATTCCTACTATACCTATAGGAAGTGAAGCTGCTAAGAAGTAGCCCCCTTGAGCTGCTGACAATTCTGCCATACTTCCACCTAACAAGCCGATTTTATTCAGTATTATAAATGCAATAAGAAGACCATAAATACCCTGTGTTCCGGGTAATGCCTGTAAAATTAATGTGGAACCAAATTTTTTGGGATCTTCAGCTACAACTCCGGAAGCAGCTGAACCTGCTATTCCAACTCCTATTGCACTACCTATACCCGCTAATGCCGCTACAGAAGCACCTAAAATAGCTAAGAAATTACCATTAGTTAAAATATTCATTTAAAAATCCTCCTTGATAATTTTGTAATATTTAGTATTTTTAACTAGTGGATTGAATGCCTCTCCACCACCTTCGTAAAATTTACCAAAAAACTCAACATATTGTAATCTTGCCGCATGGACAAATGCGCCAAGAGCATTTATTGCAAAATTGAAACTGTGACCAACAACCATTGCAACTGCAAACAGAAGAATTCCTAAAACATTTCTGCCTCCCATAGATCCAAGTATACTTACAACTGACGATACAACACCAGTTGCTAATCCTAAAGCAAGCAATCTTGAATATGAAAGAATATCACTTAAATAACCTGTTATACCATATAAGCTAAGAACACCACTAATTAACTTACTAGCCACATTTGTTTTAGCTCTTCCTTGTGTTAAAACTAAACCAATTGCAAAGACTATTGTCATCCATTTACCTACTAGGTTCGATCCGGGTATTATAATGTTTCCAAATAGCCAAAGGGCTATTCCTATTATAAATCCATACCAAAATCCTATATCAAATACTGCATCCAACTTTTTACCATCTCTTACAAGCATATAAGCATTAACTGCCATACCGGTGAACAAATGTATAACACCGAAAACAAAAGAAAAGATAAGCAATGTCATTGGATCTTCCATAGGATTTAACCAAAGGGGTTTTATTATGAAATCAGAATTAAACAACAATTTTGCAGCAGCTTGTATGGCATCACCAAGTACACTTCCAAACATCAAACCCCAAAATGCTGTTGAAATTCCACAGTAAAAGAATACCTTCAAGAGTTTTTGCAATCCACCTTCAGGTTTATATTTCTTTAACACTAGAAAACATAAAATGGACATTATGGCGCCATAACCTACATCAGCTAACATAAGTCCGAAGAATAAAATGTAAAAAGGTGTCATAAATATTGTAGGATCAATATTTGATGGTGAAGGTAGACTATATAGTTCAGTAATTGATTCAAAGGGCTGTACAAAAGAATTATTCTTCATTAAGACTGGGAATTCCTCTCCCTCTTCTGGCTGTTTGATGTCATACCAACATTGGTATTCATCTAAAACAACTTTAACACTTTCTTTTTTTGCTTCAGGTATCCAACCCTCAATATAAAAAGTTGTGTCTGTTTTAAGTAAGTTGTTAAGTATTTTGTTCTTATCTCTTTCAATTATGATATGGTCATAGAAAAGTTGAATTTCTTCTTTAAAGATAACTAATTCTGTTAATTTATTTTCTATTTCTTCTTTCTTAACAGATATATCTTTAAGGTAGTTTTCATACTTCAAAATATTTTCTGCTGCAGTACCTTCAATATCTTTAAACAGGATAGGGCTAAAACCGTACTTTTTCAGCAAGTCATATACATCTTCTTTTTCATCTTTTAGGCATATAAATGAAAAATAGAATTGATCCTTGTCACTCTCTATTAGGTTCATATAAAATTTGCCTATTTCTTGAGACATTTCTGCTTTTAGCTTCTCTATGTCTGCAATACTGGGTATAGCACCGATAAATATACTTGTATACTTAGTTTCAGTCATATTTAGGGGAATAGTGTACTTAACCCATGGTTTCAAACTTAAAATAACTGCTTCTAACTTGTTTTCCTCTGAGCACAACTCCCTAAATGACTTATTTAGTTCAAGAACAGTAGATACGTTTTCATTAACATGAGAGTTATTGTTTAGAACTGCTTCATCAAATTCATCAGATGATATAGCTTTTCTCGTACTGAATAAAGGTCTTTTCCTTGTATCGTATTTTTCAAGACTAGTCAGAACTTCATTAAGATTGGATATTTTCATATCCAAGTTTAATACCTCGTTTTCATTGCCATCCTTCTTTACATAGTTAATCCATTCTGGATCTGTAAGTTTAGAATCCTGAGAGCTTATTTCCACAACTCCCAAATCCATAATTTCTTTAACTAACTCAGTTTTTATGTCGTTTAAGCCTATGATGCTTATTTTATTCATTTTAACTATTGCCACTGGTCTTCACTATCCTTTCCAGTATGATTGTCACTGCATCATTCATGTTATCATTTGCTCTGTTGGATATTTCCTCACATTCCCTTTTAGTTTCATTTATAATGTCATCATAAAGAAGTTGTCCTTCAGATTCTGCTTTACTTATTACTGACTTTCTGTTAAACTCCGCCTCTTTTACGGCTTCATCTAAAATTCTTTGAGCCTCCTCATTAGCATCGGTAACAATTGACTTGGCTTTTGACAAAGCTTCTTTCTTTATTTCTTCAGCTTTTTCCTCCGCCTCCCTTATTACCTTAATCACTTCAATTGACAATACACCACCACCTCTGCTTCATTTTAAAAAAATTTTCCCTATATTATAATATGATAAATAAAAATGCAACCCTTGTCAACAATTCATTATTAACAGTAAAAAACTAAAAGGAATTATTTTTCCTAATATTATAATAATCGTAACTTTTAATAGAATTTGATAAAGGATTGTTTTTTAAATAACAATACCTTCTTTACATTTGTAATATTATTTATAATATCCTATCATTTAAAATAAGCTTTTATCATAATAATGATAAAAGCTACTATTTAAGTTTCCTAATTATTATGCCTTATTCTTATAATTATTATAACATATAGAAGCATACTTTCATATAAAATTATTGTAAATTTTCATAATTACTCTACCACAAATATTAGTTCAGCTTCTGCTGCAACTTCCTCTCCCACATAGGCTGTTGCCTTTCCAATGCCAAAAGTGGACTTCATTTTTGTTATTTCTGTAACTAATTTTAAAGTATCTCCCGGCAATACCTTTCTTTTGAACTTAGCACTTTTTATTCCACCAAAATATACAGTTTTATTTTTAAACTTATCCATGGACAATATGGCCACTGCTCCTGTCTGCGCCAAGGCTTCAATTATTAATACCCCTGGCATAACAGGGTTTCCAGGAAAATGTCCCTGAAAAAATCCTTCATTCATGGTCAGATTCTTAATTCCTACAGCCCTTTGTCCTTCCTGAATTTCAATTATTTTGTCAATTAAAAGCATTGGATATCGGTGTGGAATAATACTTTGTATATCATTTATATTATAAACCATAATAACCTCTATTCTTTAAACTTCTTAATTACCAATGACGAATTATGTCCTCCAAATCCAAAAGCATTGGATAAGGCATAATCAAATTCTTTGGATATTCCTACATTAGGCACATAGTTCAAATCTAATTCCGGATCTGTCTCCCTGTGATTTATAGTAGCAGGTATGAAGGAATCTTCAACAGCTTTAGCACAGATTATTGCTTCAACGGCTCCTGCCGCTCCAAGCAGGTGACCAGTCATAGACTTAGTGGAACTTACTAATAAATTTTTGGCATCTTCTTTAAATATTTTCTTAATAGCCTGAGTTTCAAACTTATCGTTGTAAAGGGTACTGGTACCGTGAGCATTGATGTAGGTAATGTCCTTAGTTTCAATGCCTGCATCCTTTATAGCGTTTAACATGGACTTGGCAGCTCCTTCAGAACTAGGGTCAGGGCTGGTCATATGGTAAGCATCACAAGTTGCACCATAACCTACTATTTCAGCATATATTCTTGCTCCTCTTTTCACGGCATGATCGTAATCTTCAAGGACCATTACTCCTGCCCCTTCACCCATTACGAATCCATGTCTTTCCTTATCAAAGGGAATTGATGCCCTGTTAATATCTCTTGTTGTTGACAAGGTGGTAAGGGCGGTAAACCCTGCTATAGAACAAGGAGTTATGGCAGCTTCCGAACCTCCTGCAATCATTACATGGCAAGAACCTTCCTGTATTCTCTTGAAAGATTCCCCTATTGCATTGGCTCCTGTGGCACAAGCAGTTACAGTACTTATGTTTACCGCTTTTGCACTATACTTTATAGCAATTAATCCTGATGCCATGTTAGATAACATCATAGGTATAAAAAATGTTGATACCTTGCTGGGACCCTTTGAAAGTAATTTTGCATGTTCCGTTTCAATAGTATGAATTCCTCCCACTGCACTTCCCACAATACAACCGAACCTGTCATGGTCAACTTTTTCAATATTAAGTCCTGAATCCTTAACTGCAATATCAGCTGCAGCAAGGGCAAACTGACTGTATCTGTCCATCCTTTTGGATTCTTTTTTTTCCATATAATCGGTAGGATCAAAATCTTTTACTTCTGCAGCAATTTTTACGCTGAAATCGGAAGTGTCAAAAGATTTTATAAAATCTATTCCATTAGTTCCCTTTTTTACATTTTCCCAAAAGCTTTCGCCTGTTCCGATGGGGCTTACTACCCCTATTCCTGTTATAACAACTCTTTTCATTTTATTCTCCCTATTACCATGTATTTTGTTCACATCCACTCTAAATTGAGAATATACAGGATCTCCCAGTCTGCTACATATAATAACCGCCATTAACAGAAATAACCTGACCAGTTATATAAGATGCCTTGTCAGAAATTAAAAATTCAACACAATCTGCAATATCGGAAGGCTGCCCTAATCTTTGAAGAGGGATATTTTTCAACATTTCTTCCTTCAATTCTTGAGGGATTTTTTCTGTCATTTCTGTTTGGATAAATCCAGGCGCCACAACATTTATCAGAATATTTTTCCTTCCTAATTCTCTTGCCATAGACTTGGTCAAACCTATTACCCCTGCCTTAGAAGCAGAATAGTTTACCTGACCTGCATTTCCAGCAAGACCTACCACGGAAGATATGTTAATAATTCTCCCTTGTTTCTGCTTTATCATTCTTTTGGCAATATGTTTGCAGCAGTTAAAAGTACCTTTTAAATTTATTTCAATTACCTGGTCGAATTCTTCTTCTGTCATTAAAGGAAGCAGATTGTCCTTAGTAATTCCTGCATCATTAATAATCACATCCACGGTGCCAAAATTTTTATATGCTTCTTCTATAAGCTTTTTAGCTTCTTCATAATTGGATATATCACATTTTACAATAATATTTTTTGTTCCCTTATTGGTAAAACTATTGATGAGTTCTTCCATGGAAGAAGTGCTGCTCCTGTAGTTCAAGACTAAGTTATAATTTAATTCATTGAGTCTTTTTGCAATTTCTGCACCTATTCCCCTGGAAGCTCCTGTAATAATAGCAGTCTTCATATCTTTTCCTTTCTTTATGCTCCTGCTAACTGCAGGTATGAATTCAATTCCTGAATATTTTCTATATTAAAGATTTTTACATTTCTGTCTATTTTCTTAATGAATGCAGATAAAGTTCTTCCCGGTCCTATTTCAACAAAGGTATTAACACCATCTGCAATCATTCTTCTTACACAAGCTTCCCACCTGACGGGATTGTAGACCTGTTTTTCCAACTTATCAGCAATTACTTCACCTGTTTCGTAATAAGAAGAATCCACATTTGAAACAACATTATTTTCCGGCTTTTTAAACTTAATTTCATCTAAATCCTCTTTTAATTTTTTCCCTGCTGGTTTAAGCATTGATGTGTGAAAAGGTGCACTTACTTTTAATTTTACTGCTCTTTTAACATTAAACCTAGGTGCTTCATTTAAGGCCATGTTAATAGCCTTACTCTTTCCCCCAGCCACTATTTGTCCAGGACAATTGAAGTTCGCAGGCTCCAGCAAGCCATATTTATTAGTAATTTCTTCACAAAATGCAATTGCATCTTCATCACTACAACCTAAAAGAGCCAACATTCCCCCTTCTCCTACAGGTACCGTGTTTTGCATGTAGCTTCCTCTCTTATACACTAATTTTACGGCTGTTTCGAAATCCATAGCTCCCGCTGCAGTCAAGGCGGAATATTCACCAAGACTCAATCCTCCCATTGCAACAGGATAATTTTGACTTTTCTTCAATACTTCATATATAGCCATGCACACCGTAAGAAGTGCAGGCTGAGTTATTTTCGTAATACTTAAATTTTCCTCCGGGCCTTCAAAGCAAAGCTTGGTAATATCAAATCCCAATGCTTCGTTTGCCCTATTAAATATTTCCCGACTTTCTTTAAAATTATGGTAGAAATCCTTTCCCATACCTGCATACTGAGCACCTTGACCGGGAAATACGAAAGCTGTCTTATTCATTGTTACCTCCTGCCAGGTTCTTCATTATTTTTTCTGCTTCCTCAAACATTTCAACAATAATTTCTTTACAGCTTTGCTCCTTACTTAGTAAACCTGCAATTTGTCCCGACATTACTGACCCGTAAACCACATCCCCCAAGACGGCGGCCTGGTAAAGCTTTCCCCTTCCCAATTCCTCCATCTCTTCAACAGAGGCATTATTTTTTTCTAATTCCCTGAATTGATTAGCCAATCTGTTTTTAAGCACTCTTACAGGATGTCCTGTCTTTCTTCCTGTTACTACAGTGGCTGTATCATTTGCTTTTATTACTTTGTCCTTGTAATTTTGGTGGACCCTACACTCTTTTGCCAAAATAAACCTTGTTCCCACCTGTACTCCTTTTGCCCCTAAACAAAAGGCTGCAGCAATTCCCCTACCATCTCCTATACCTCCGGCAGCTACTACAGGAATCTTAACTGCATCTACCACTTGGGGAGTAATACACATGGTGGTAATTTCCCCTACATGGCCTCCTGCTTCCGTTCCTTCGCAAATTATGGCATCTGCCCCCAATTTTTCAAAATGCTTTGCAAAAGCTACAGAGGGTACCACAGGTACTACCTTAATCCCTGCTTCTTTCCATATTCTCATGTATTTTCCGGGATTACCTGCCCCGGTTATTATTACAGGAACTTTTTCTTCAACAAATAACTGGCTTACTTCCTCTACATGGGGGCTTAAAAGCATTACATTTACCCCAAAAGGTTTATCTGTCAATTCTCTGATTTTATGTATTTCTGATTTTACAAGTGCAGGAGGGCTGTTTCCTGATGCTATTACTCCCAATCCTCCTGCCTCAGAAACGGCAGCTGCTAATTTAGCATCTGATATTTGAGCCATTCCTCCCTGAAAAATAGGATACTTTATATTAAGCAATTTACATATTTCCGTATAAATCATATGAACTCCTTGTAACACAAAACGCCTATCCGGCGTTTATATTATTTATTCTTTTCTGTAAGATAATCTACTAGGTTTCCAACGGTAATGAGTTTGCCGTAATCATCTTCATCGATATTTACATCAAGCTCATCTTCAATTCTGCTTATTAGTTCAAATAAGTCCAATGAATCTGCTCCCAAATCTTCTTTAATTTTGCTATCTAAGGTTATACTTTCTTCTTCAACATCTAATTCTTCAACTAATATTTCTTTCACTTTTTCTAAAATCATTTTTTCCTCCTGACTATCCAATATTTAATTATTTTGACTATTTGATTTATTCTAAATCAAATATTTTGATATTCGAAGTATATAATAATAATATTCCTTTGTCAATATATTTTTTGACTAAGTAGTTGCGATTCACAAAAAAATAATGGAAATATCCGCTTACGGTTTCGGCCACGAATAATTCTAAAGCTTATGACCGCTAAAAATCCTACAGCTTGCAAACACTAAAACAGTGTAAGCTGCTTAACGGATTTTTAGCCTCATTCGCTAAGAATTATAATTGTGTCCTGTAAATGTTTGCTAAATATTTCCATTATTTTTTGCATAATTGCTCTTTTATAGCTTCTATTATATAGTATGCAGCCTTACCGTCTCCGTAGGGATTGACAGCATTGGCCATTTTCCTATATTCTTCTTGGTTGTTAATAAGCAAATCTATTTCTTTATAAATATTATCCTTATTAGTACCCACCAATTTTGCAGTACCTGCTTCTATACCTTCCGGTCTTTCTGTTTCTCTTCTTACAACTAATACAGGTTTTCCCAAAGAAGGAGCTTCTTCCTGTATCCCACCTGAGTCTGTAACAACTAAGTAACATTTATTCATCAAATTAGTAAAAGGAAGATAGTCTAAGGGCTCAATTAAATGAACATTTTTCATTCCGCCCAAAATATTATAGGCTATTTCCCTTACCCTAGGATTTAAGTGCATGGGATAAATAACTTCCACATCATTATTGTTTTCCGTAATTTCTTTCAAAGCAGAAAATATATTTTCCATGGGCTTTCCTATATTTTCTCTTCGATGGGCAGTTAATAGTATTATTTTTTTGTTAAAATCTATATTATTAATTATTTCATTTTCAAATCTATAATTTTCATCTATAACCCAGCTTAAAGCATCAATAGATGTATTTCCCGTTACAAATATTTTATTTTCCTCATATCCCTCTCGTAAAAGATTGCTTTTCGCCGTTTCTGTAGGGGCAAAATGGAAATCCGTTATTACTCCAGTCATCATTCTGTTTGCTTCTTCTGGATAGGGAGAATAAATATTGCCACTTCGGAGACCTGCTTCCACATGGCCTATTTTAACCTGGTGGTAAAAGGCTGCTAAAGCACCTGCAAATACAGTAGTAGTATCTCCCTGTACCAAAATTATACTAGGTTTGAAATCCTTTATAACTTCTTCCAAACCCGTTAAAGCCCGGCAGGTTATTTGAGTCAGTGTTTGTCCATCCTCAAAAATATCCAAATCATAATCTGGCTTAATATCGAAAATCCTTAAAACCTGGTCTAACATATCTCTGTGCTGGGCAGTAACACATATTCTTGAGTCGAAATATTCCACATTTTTTCTTAAAGCTTTTACTACGGGAGCCATTTTTACAGCTTCCGGTCTTGTGCCAAACACCACCAGCACCTTTATTTTGTCCATTCTATTGCTCCTTCCTTACAAATAATCCTGCCTTCTTGGCAAATATAAACACAGCTACAACAACAAGGGTTGCCACCATAAGTCCAATAAAAGGATCCGTATCGGCAATTATTACTGCAACAATCCCTAACAACGTACTTATAAAATACATTATTAATACCGTTTGTCTCTGATTAAGTCCAAACTTCATAAGTTTGTGATGAAGATGGTCCCTGTCTGCTTCCATTATGGGCTTTTTGTTTACGTATCTTCTAATAATGGCAAAGGCCGTATCAAATATAGGCAGACCTAAGGCAAACACCGGCACTGCCAAAGCAACAACCGCAACACTTTTTACCATTCCTAATACAGATGTAACTGCAAGCATGTAGCCTAAGAGCAGGGAACCTGTGTCCCCCATAAATATTTTAGCAGGATTGAAATTAAAAGGTAAAAAACCTAAAGAAGCTCCTGCTATAATTGCACACTGCATAACGATAAAATCATGTCCCATTCTTGCTGCAGTAAATAAAAGAGTGGTGGCTGCAATGCTGGCAACTCCCGATGCAAGTCCGTCTAAACCATCAATTAAATTTATTGTATTGGTAATCCCTACTATCCAAAATAAAGTTATAGCAAAGGATAACCAGTTGAACAGGTAACTCATACCTGTTTTTGAAAGAGGATTAGTGATAAAATGTATCTGCACTCCTCCCCGTATTGCAATTATTGCTGCCGAAATCTGTATAAGAAGTTTTATTTTGGCCGGCATGCCGTACATATCATCAATTATTCCTCCAAGAACAATTATTGTTGCCCCTACCATAACATGGTAGTTAGTAGAAGTTGAAGGCATGTAAACAAACATACATGAAATTATTGCAACATATATTGCAAGTCCTCCAAAATAAGGCATGGCTCTTTTATGGATTTTCCTTGATTCTTTTGGAATATCCAGGGCTCCTACCTTTATAGCTAACTTTCTGGCAGGAGGAGTCATTACGAATGATATAATAACAGCAGAAATAAAAGCAATTAAATTCTCCGTCATCTTATTCCTCTTCTTTTATTTTTCTATTTCCATTATTTTGTTTATTCTGTTTTCATGTCTTCCCCCTTCAAATTCCGTGGAAAGCCATACATCAACAATGTCTAAGGCAAGACCTGTACCTATAACTCTGCCTCCTAAAGCAAGGACATTGGCATTATTATGCAGCCTTGACATTTTAGCCATATATTCATTGGTGCAGAGAGCACATCTTATTCCTTTAACCTTATTTGCGGCAATAGATATACCTATCCCAGTTCCACATACGATTATACCCCTGTCTACTTCCTTGTTAGCTACCATTAAAGCAGCCTTCTTGCCGTATTCAGGATAGTCAACAGATTCTGTGCTGTAAACACCAATATCTTCTATACTATAACCTTTTTTTATTAAATGATCCTTAATTGCTTCCTTTAATTCAAATCCTCCATGATCACTTGCTAGTACTATTTTCATATTTCCTCCAGCTTATCTATATTTTTAAGTATTTTCTTTAAATCCTCTATAATTTCATCCCTGGTTTTTTTATAAACATGGTGGCTTCTGCCATAAGGGTCATCAATATCTAATTTTAAAGGTTTTTCACCACTAATCTTAGCAGCAAATTCCTTTAATGTATAAATCTTAGGCAGCTTTTCCTTTCTGTGCTTATAATAATCTTCAATTATTCTCTTATGATTTAATGTCATAGTTAAAATTAAGTCTGTATTCATTATTTCATCCGTCAACTGCCTCGCCCTGTGATCCCTTATATCAATTCCCATTTCTTTTAAAGCTGAAATTGATTTTTCATTGGCAGTTTCTCCTGGAAAAACACTTATACCTGCGGAAGAAACATTGATACCTTCAATATTGTTTTCCTTCAGCATATTTTTGAAAATACCCTCTGCCATGGGACTTCTGCATGTATTACCAGTACAAACAAATAAAATATTCATACTATACCTCAATTACTTCACTGGCTGCTTTTCCCAACCGGTTCAATATTGCTTTTCCAATGCCCTTTTCATCAATTGCTTCCGCCAATATTACATCTACTCCCATATGATCGAAGTCTCTTAATTCCTTAAATAGGTTTGACGAAATTGTAAGGGGTTTTGTTCTGTCCCCTAAGCAAATTGTTGTTTTTCCTTCATAGGATTTTTCCGTCTGAACTGTTGACATTATGCCAGGTTTTAGTCCCAAGGATATATATTTTTCATAATCTATATTTATTCTCTTTACAATATTTTCCACAGAGCCTTTGTATAGTATTACCTTTGCTTTGGGAGAATAATGCCTGTATTTCTGTCCCGGTGATTTAGGAACAATCTTTTCTTCACTTCTTATTATGGCAGGATCATAACTACATTCACCTAGGACCTCTACTATATCTTCCCTGGTTACTCCTCCCGGCCTTAAAATCATAGGAACAGAACTGGTCATATCCAAGACTGTAGACTCGAGGCCTATATAGGTTTTTCCCCCATCAATTATCATATCCACCTTTCCCATTAAATCCTCTATTACATGGGAAGCTTCAGTAGGGCTGGGTCTACCTGAAGTATTGGCACTGGGAGCTGCAATAGGTTTTTTGCTTTCCCTTATTATTGCCAAAGCAATATTGTTGGCAGGAAGGCGTATGGCTACTGTATCTAAGCCTGCCGTAATTTTGTCTGACAATATATCTTTTTTATTTAATATTATAGTAAGAGGTCCCGGCCAGAATTTTTCAGCTAAAATTTTTGCTTTTTCCGGCACTTCCTCCACTAAATCATATAAATCATGAAAATCTCCAATATGCACTATTAAGGGATTATCCTGAGGTCTTCCCTTTGCTGTAAATATTTTGTCCACTGCTTCATCATTTAATGCATCAGCACCGATTCCGTAAACCGTTTCCGTAGGAAATACCACTGTACCTCCTCTGTTAATAATATCTGCAGCTTCTTTTATTATATTATAATCTAAATTTCCTGGGTCAACTTTTACTATTTTAGTGTTTATATTAATATCAATTACCTTCTTTCTAATACCAAGTTTCATTGTTTATTATATACTACAATAACTTTCTGTACAAGATTACTTCTTTAATAATTCTTTAATTTCTTAAGTTGCATATATATTTAAGGAAGGGAGACACCTTATTCAAAGGATGTCTGTTAGTTAAGATAGTTCTGGAAAAGAGGAGGTAGAAGTGAATATTTTAAATTATTTTCTATTGGGCTTTTTATTTGGAGGAGTAGGAACACTGATAGGAGGAATACTTTCCATATTACTATATAAACCCAGCGATAGAATTGCAGCGGGAATTTTAAGCTTTGCCGCAGGAATAATGATTGCTGTAACATCCTTTGATTTAATGCCTCAAGCTTATAATATAGGGGGATTTTTCATAGTTACCCTAGGTTTGGCTTTAGGACTTATAATAGTGTTTTTAGCAGAAGATTTGCTTCCTAACAAAAAACTATATAAGTACAGAGGGAAAAAATTAAGCTACCTACGGATGAGTTTAATTATTATGATAAGCATAAGTCTCCACAACTTCCCAGAAGGTGTGGCTGTAGGTTCCGGCTACATTTATTCCCAAAACTTAGGTATAAAAATAGGAATACTGATTGCAGCTCACGATATTCCTGAAGGTATAAGCGTAGGAGTCCCCCTTATATTGGCAGGGGTATCCCCCCTGAAAGTAGTATTATTAACCCTGCTTACGGGACTTCCCACAGCTTTAGGGACAGTATTGGGAGCAGCAGTGGGAGGATTATCAGATTATTTCATTGCATTTTGCCTTGCTGCCGCATCCAGCAGCATGCTTTATGTATCTGCCAATGAGCTTATTCCTGAAGCCAATATTTTACACAAAGGAAAAAGCAGCTTTATATTCTTGCTGCTTGGTTTCATGAGCGGATGTTATTTATCCTTTGGCTTTTAATTGCCCCAGGTGCTTCCTCCCTATAAAGATTTATGGGCTACTCCATTTCATCCAAAGTAAGGGTGTAACCTTCCATAAATTCATCCATAAATATATTTACTTCAGGCATGTCCATCTTTTGTATTTCATTTAAGAGCGACTGTTTTGCCTTAAGAAATTCCTTGTTGCCGGATTTTTCTTCTTCAATACATTTAATATAGGCACTTATTTTATCTGCTGCCTTTATAGTCTTCCATACTTGCTTATCCTCTTCCTTGGGGATTAAAATATCCTGGTATTCTTCAATAAAGTCCGGAGGAAGAAGATTTAATAACCTCTTGCTGGCCGACAATTCCACTTCCTTGTAAGCAGATTTTATAACAGAATTATAATATTTAACAGGAGTTGGCATGTCGCCGGTAATTATTTCGGAAACATCGTGAAAAATAGCATAGAGAGCAGTCCTCTCTGGATTTACGTCCATCTTCAACCGTTTTTTCTGTATTATGGACAAACCATGGGCAATTACAGCAACTTCCAAACTGTGCTCCGATACATTTTCTTCCTTCACATTTCGCATTAAACCCCAGCGATTAATGTACTTCATTCTTGATATGAATGCAAAAAAGTTAGACTTTTTCATAAAATCCCCCTAAGAAGCGGAGACAATGCTCTTCGAACCAGCATGTCTCCCTGTGATTGTCAAAATTCCCGGGACCCCAACAATTTGTTTGCCTTGGGGTTGGGTTTTCCTAATAAATTGTTAACTCACTTATCTGTTGATCTGTTTTAAGGCTGTGTACCTGCATTATATTATCGGAAAATGTGTACAGGTAATCTCCAATATATATTATTCTTCTTACTTCATTTCCATAGGTCATATCTGCTTTTCTGTGGGTTATTTGATTTTTTAGGGTAATACTGTCATTGGTTATATTGTATACATAAGCTCCATTAAAATCTGTTTTGTAATTATCGCTGGTCCTGTTAACAGGGAATGCCATAAGTCCCTTACTTAAAGAAAACATCAAGGCTTTATGATTGTACAGAAGCTCTGAATAGGTGCCCCTGCTTCCTATAACTTCCGTAAAAGTTTCCTTGGGTCTGTTTATATCGGAAACATCAAACATTGAAATTTTAAATCCTCCCGTTACAGTTCCTCCCCATTCACTTTCTTCCGTGTCATAACCAAAACCTAGTATATAGTTTTCATCCACTAAGTGTAAGTAGGTGCTGTATCCAGGAATTTTCAGCATTCCTTTAACCAAGGGTGCCCTTGGATTTGATGTGTCTATTACATATAGAGGATCCACCTGCCTGAAAGTAACCATGTAGGCTCTGTCTCCGGCAAAGCGGGTGCTGTAAATTCTCTCTCCTGGAGCTAAGCCTTCTAATTTTCCTATTATTTTTAAATTTTCATCCAAGATGTACAAGTTGTTTTTGGATGTATTGTTCCACATATCTCCAGTAGTAGTTGCAATTCTAAAGTTTTTCTTATGTTCATCCATCGAAAACTGATTAATAATAGTTCCAGGTACTTCTCCCTGCACAGCAGTACCTATTTTACCTTCATTGAGTTTGAATTTATATATTACTGTACTTGTTGTATATTCAGGACTGTACAACTCTCCCTGTTCTATTCTGTAATCATAGGAATAGTCGGTAACAGCTGTATACATATTTTCATTTGAAACATAAATTGTGTTGCTACCTCCTAAGTATACATCCACATGAGGCTGGGATTCTATATCAGACAAATTGATTCCCACAGTATACATATACCTGCTGTCTATATAATTGGGAAAATATTTAATATTTTCATAACCGAACTCATTTCTTTTATTTTTCAGAACATCTGTATAGTAGGGAAGAGGTACTTCTATATCTTCCTTTTGGTAAAAATTATATCCTAAGTTAATATACTTATTGGTAATTAAGTATAAATTATTATCTATTTCCCTGCCAGACACATAATTGCCGTCAAACAAGTATTCTCTTTCTAAAACAGGTTTTTCTATATTTTCTATATTGTAAATCAATACATTAGTTCTGTCTTCGTAATATCTGGGAGGCATTATATATGCTTCAAAGGTTTTGTCTGGTGCATCAGTTACAGGCTCATCCATAATGTAGAAAAAGCTGTTCTGTCCTATTACAATTAACTTGTTTTCTGCTATAAAGATTTCATTTATACTGGTGTTTTCCGGAACTGGAACGGTGTATACCACCTTAGGGTTTTCAGGATTTGAATCAATTATTTTTAACCCTCTTCCTGTATTGACATAAATATACTTTCCGTCATTTTTAATAATGTCTCCTTCCTGAACTCCTTCTACTTGTTGGTTAGTATTAGAACTATCTTTAGCTGAGGTAGCTTCCTGTTCCACAGAGGGAGCTTCTGAAGCTAATCCATCACTTCCTGCAACACTGTCAATGGCAATTCCTCTTCCTCCCCATATATAATTGTAAAGCTTGGAATTATATTCTAACAATGCAATTAAGTTTTCCTTTGAACCTACTGTTGTAATTACATTTTTTTCAAGGGGAAAAGTATCGCCTTTAGTAATGTAAATAGAATTTGTACTTTCATCCCATTTTACCCTATGTCCTAAATTTTCCGTAATAAATCTAAGGGGAGCAAAGGTTCTGCTGTTAATCATCTTCACTGGTACATCAATATCCCTGACCCTGCCATTTACCAGTACTTTATTCTTGCCTAAAATCATCTCTATTTCGTTATATTCATCCTTAATAACTACTTCTAAAAGGCTTTTATTCCAATCTACCCGGGCACCTAATTTTTCAAAAACACCCCTTAAGGGAACCATTGTTCTTCCCTTCTCTATAAAAGGTTCCACGTCAAAATCAATTTTTTCTCCATCAACATAAACTTTTAATCCTGTATCAGCATAGGCTGTAATGCTGAAAGAAAGTATTAAAATTAATATAAATATAGTAATTTTATTAATTTTCATATCACACCCCTCCTGTTATTATAGACGAAAAACATTGATACTTGTTCCTATTTATACCACAATTTCATAATAAAAACCACCTCAGAGCATAAAAAAAAGGATGAAACCATCCTTTTTTATCAAGTTCTAAAAGTGCTGCAGCTAGTTTCCTCCGGCTCCTTTGCATTTTTACCGTTAATTACAATATCCGTTGCCTCGCAGCGCTCATCATCATTGTAAACACATTTCACTGCCATACAGCTAATAGGTGTGTTATCCTTGGGTTCATTTACGGAACTTCTCATTCCAGGTTTTTGTTCAATAAAAGTATCACACTTGGTGGATCGGCTTTCATCAGCATTTCTTCCATCAACGGTAATGGTTGGGGCTGTACAGCCTAATCTCTTATTATAATAGCAATTTGTTACTGTACATTTAATTTCTGCCATTGCATAATCTCCTTTCATCCTTGGTAACATTAGTTTATCCCAAAGATTTTTAATTATGCCTGCCTATAATATGCCAAGAGCAAATCAACCATCCTTCCATAGCTTTTCACACCATCTTTTTGATTATTTATTTTCAAATAAGTATCATTTACTTTGTTGGAAACTTCCGCAATTTTTGTTTCAAACTTTTTCCAATAGTTTTTCGAATACTCCAAGTCCCTTCTTACATCCTCCGAATACATATGGTACAAGCGTACAAATTCATCATAATCCTCCATATAAAGAGCATTCATGGAATAAGTCAAAGCCAACATGGTACCGCTGTAATAAAAATCATCGTATCCGGAATTAATACATGCCAAATAGGATATGAAGTTTGCTTCATCCTCTCTCATAAATCCTCTTAGATGAACCAATTCATGAAGCATAACTGCAGGAATTTGATAAGGTGGTATATGAACATTTACATTGGCTTCAAAAGTAAAGGGGAAAAAAACTCCCGTTATCCGCAAATAAGACATTACTATTGAGTTTTTTACAGGCTTAGGTGCAGAAAATTTTCCTGACAGGACTTCATATTCTTCCGCCAATCTGTTTATGGAATTTTTAGCTCTTTCTCCTGTTTCGTAGTAATCATCTAAGTGCACTGTTCCCTTTTCATTTTCCCTTAAGTTTTCTCTTTTTTTGTTGGCATCCTCTATTAAAATTTCACAAAGCTTTATTAATTCTTCCTTGGATGATTTTTTGATTTCCAAACCGCTGTAATGTGTAAACTCATACCTGTAGTAATTTATTCCGCAAAATAGAACAAACAATAATATTACCACTGAAAAAAAGGATATAATTCCAAAAATATATTTTTTAATATAGATAAATGTTTGAGTTTCAATAGTTTTTACAATAATAAAAACAGTGGACAATATTATGGCTAATAACAAAAATATTATAATTAATTCTGCCAAGGACCGACGAGTTAAAAATGAAAACAATCCCCATGTCTTAACAAAAAAGGGATAAATATTGAGAGCATAATACTCTGCATAATGAGGATTAGCTTTAACAATTAATATAATTAAAAGTGATAAGGGTATAAGTCCGAAAAAATATTTGTAGTGTATTTTCATTGATAATACCTTCTATTTATATTCTACATTTATATTATTTGATTAATACTATACTGATTTACACTAGTATGAAATATATTTATATATTACTATAGTTTCCATGATCTTTCAATTGATTTTTCAACGAAAAACCCCGGCGAGCCGGGGTTTAAAATTTCATTTTACTTTACTTCTACTACTTCATATCCTGCATCTGTTACTGCCTTTGTCAGTTCATCATTTGCTACTTCCTTGTTAAGTGTAACTTCTGCTGATTTTTTTTCTAAATCTACCACTGCATTTTCTACTCCATCTACTGCCTTTAATGCTTTTTCAACGGCTGCCTTGCAGTGTCCGCAGCTCATTCCTTCAACTTTTAAAACTTTCTTCATATCATTTCCTCCATTTTCTTTATTTTCATCATTTATTGATTCGTGAGAAGAATTGACAGTTTCCTTTTCTCCCACGTTGTCATAATGTCTTGTATCTTTAACAGTTCTTACAGGCTTAAAAAATTTCAATCTCAAAGCATTGGATACTACTGAAACGGAGCTTAAACTCATGGCTGCCCCTGCAAACATGGGATTTAGCTTCCATCCCAATAAAGTATA
Source organism: Tissierellia bacterium (assembly GCA_012843025.1). Taxonomy (GTDB): domain Bacteria; phylum Bacillota; class Clostridia; order Tissierellales; family Sedimentibacteraceae; genus Sedimentibacter. Next base: position 56,536 of record DURT01000051.1, read on the forward strand.
AAACATTCCTGCTGCTAAGGGTATACCTATGGTATTGTAAATAAATGCCCAGAACAGGTTTTGTTTGATATTTTTAATAGTTGCCTTACTTAACTGGACGGCCGTAACTGCATCCAACAAATCGCTCCTTATTAAAACAATGTCTGCAGATTCTATGGCAACATCCGTACCTGCACCTATGGCAATTCCTACATCGGCTCTGGCAAGAGCAGGAGCATCATTTATACCATCACCTATCATAGCAACCTTCCTGCCTTCTTCCTGGATTTTTCTTATTTCTCTTTCCTTGTCCTGAGGCAGTACTTCTGCAACAGCTCTACTAATGTTTAACTCTTTCCTTATTGCTTCGGCAGTATTTTTATTGTCCCCTGTAAGCATTACAACTTCAATTCCCATTTCCTGAAACTCTTTAATTGCTGCTGCGCTGGTAGGTTTAACAACATCTGCTACTGATATTATACCTAAGACCACTCTTTCATCTGCAAAATATAAAGGAGTTTTTCCTTCTTCAGCAAACTTGGTGCTTTTCTCTTCAAAATTTCTTATATCTATATTTTGCTCATTTATAAGCCTTAAATTGCCTAAATAATATATTTTATTGTTAATTCTTGCTCTTAACCCTTTACCGGGAATTGCTTCAAATGCTTCTACCGGATAAAGATCTAATTTTAATTTTTCCGCTTCTTCCACTATGGCATCTGCTAAGGGATGTTCCGAGCCTTTTTCTGCCGATGCAGCTATTCTAAGCATTTCTAATTCATCTATTCCATCAGCTAATAAATCTGTTACTTTAGGTTTTCCTTCCGTAATGGTTCCTGTCTTATCCATTACTACTGTTTGTACGTGATGAGCTATTTCCAATGCTTCAGCCGACTTAATAAGTATGCCGTTTTCAGCACCCTTGCCAGTACCTACCATTATAGCCGTAGGGGTGGCAAGACCCAAGGCGCAAGGACAGGAAATAACTAGTACAGCAATTCCTATGGAAAGGGCAAATTCAAAGGTTGCTCCTAAGATAAGCCATACAATTGTAGCAGCAATGGCTATGACAATTACCACAGGAACAAACACACCACTTATTTTATCCGCCATTTTCGAAATTGGTGCTTTTGAAGAACTGGCTTCTTCTACCAACTTTATTATTTGAGACAGGGTAGTGTCATCTCCTACTTTTTCTGCTTTAAATTTAAAGAATCCAGATTTATTAATACTTGCTCCTGTTACCTTATCTCCTGCTTTCTTTTCCACGGGAATACTCTCCCCTGTAAGCATGGACTCATCAATAGATGTATTGCCGAAAACTATGGTGCCGTCAACAGGTACTGCCTGCCCTGGCTTTACAATTACAATATCTCCTATTACTACATCTTCCACAGGAATTTCAATTTCCATTCCGTCCCTTTCCACCAATGCTGTCTTAGGAGATAAATCCATCAGCTTTCTTATAGCATCGGAGGTTCTGCCCTTTGCCCTTGCCTCCAAGAACTTCCCCAAGGTTATAAGAGCTAAAACAACGGCAGCAGATTCAAAATACAAATCCATGGAAAACTGCCTCACCATGTCCATATCCATGTGTCCTAAGCCATAGCCTATTTTATATATTGCATAAACTCCGTATGCTGCAGCTGCAGAGGTACCAATGGCAATTAAGGAATCCATGTTGGGAGAACCCATGAACAAGGTTTTAAATCCCACCTTGTAATACTTGCTGTTTACAACCATTACGGGTATACAAAGGATAAACTGTGTAAATGCAAATATTAGCGCATTTTCCTCCCCGTGGAAAATTCCCGGCAAAGGCCAGTTAAGCATGTGACCCATGGAAATATAAAACAAGGGGATGGCAAATATCATGGAAACTAAGAGCCTTTTTTTCATTTCGTCAATTTCTGATTTATCTTCTTTTACCTCTTTTGCTTCCGACCGCCTTTTCTCCGAGGATGAAGCTCCGTATCCTGTGTTTTCAACCACTCTAATTATATCTTCAGTGCTAAGAAGAGCATCATCATATTTTACCGTCATGCTGTTAGTAAGTAAATTTACGTTGGCTTCAATAACTCCCTCAGTCTTGTTTATATTTTTTTCTATTCTTGCTGAACATGCAGAGCATGTCATACCTGTAACATCAAATTTTTCCGTTTTCATATCTTCGCCTCCTGCTACTTGGATATCTTGTTTATTATGGAAATAATTTCATCAATTTTATCATCTTCATTTCCTTCTATAAAAGCTTCCTTCACACACATATGCATATGAGCCTTCAAAATTTCATTGTTTGCCTTTCTGAGTATTGAATGAACTGCCAATATCTGATTTGAAATATCTATACAATATCTGTCTTCTTCAACCATCTTTAAAATACCTTCAATTTGTCCGGCAGCAGTTTTCAACAGTCTGTTAATTTTTTTCTTGTCAGCCTTCATACTTCCACCTCTTTTCTACCACTATCCCCCAGGGGGGTGTTACCTTATATTATACTATATTTTTTTATTTGTCAATACAAAGTAATTAGCTTTCTTGAATCTTTTCTTAATTAATTAAAAACTTGCCGCATATACTGTCTTAGTACAGATTATGAGGTGGGTTATGAGAAAAAATATTATTATGGGTACTTTGATTTTAACAGTGGCAACTACCTCAGTCCGTTTCGTAGGCATGTTTTTTCGGATTTATTTGGCCAAGACTATGGGAGCAGAAGGAATGGGGCTATATCAATTGGTTCTTTCATTTTATTTTCTCATGGTTACTCTTGCCACTTCCGGAATAAGGGTTGCCATATCAAAACTAATTTCAGAAGAAATTGCCCTTAGAAATTATGCCAATGCTAAAAAAGTTCTCTATCAGGCAGTGGGACTATCCCTTTTTACAGGACTTACGGCAGGATTTATTTTATATTTTTTTGCAGATTACATAGGTGCCAATATATTAAATGAAAAAAGAACGGTTCTGGCATTAATGTACTTGGCTCCCAGTCTGCCTATTTTAGCAGTTTCAAATTGTTTTAAGGGATATTTTTACGCCTTAGGAAAAGTTACTCAACCTTCCATTATTCAAATAACAGAACAGTTCGTAAGAATATTTTTGATATTTTTTATAATGGATTATTATTTATCCAGAGGACTGGAATACGGCTGTGCTGCCATTGCCTTAGGAATGACTGCAGAAGAAATATTTGCACTCTTCCTTGTTTGGTTTCTATATATTTTTGATAAAAAACCTTGGAAAAATACAAATAAAAAAGCAGGAAATATGATTTTTAATATCCTTAGTGTTTCCCTGCCCATATCCGGGACATCCTACTTGAATTCCATACTAAGAACAGTTGAAAATACCATGATTCCTGCAGGACTTTTAATTTACGGACTTTCTTCAGAAAGAGCAATCAGTCTTTATGGTATGGTGAAAGGTATGGTTCTTCCTTTGTTATTTTTCCCTTCATCCATACTTACATCCCTTTCGGCCATATTAATTCCCTCCGTGGCAGGAGATAATGCCGTTTCTAATGAAAAAAGCGTTTCAAAAACCTTGTCCCAAGTACTACATTTTACTGCCATTTCCGGAATATTGGTAGTAGCTGTATTCATTGCCTTTCCCAGTGAAATAGCCATGGCTGTCTACGGTGATACAGAAGTAAGTGCTATGATAAAAATAATATCCTATGTATGTCCCTTCATGTACATGAACATGGTTATATCCTCAATGTTAAATGCACTAGGAGAACAATTCAGCTCATTTATAGTAAACATTGTTGAATCCATATTAAAAATTTCCATAATATATTTCTTTGTTCCCATTTACGGATTCAATGCTTATTTATTCGCATTATTCCTTACTACAATTTTAAACACTATAATGTACCTAGTAAGACTTTTACAGGTATCCTGTATTGTCTTTGATATATCCAACTGGATATTCAAACCCATTACTGCAGCAGCAATAGCAGTTGTATTATCTAAGTATTCATTTTTGTTATTTTCACATAATTCCAATATCCTTGCTTTATTTTCATCAGTAACAATACTAGGTCTTCTTTATTTAATGGGCTTGATTGCCTTTAAAAGTATCCGATTAGATTCCATTCATGATATAAAAAGTTATTTTAGATAGATTTTACAACATATGAAAACTTCTTAATTAGATACATAAATTAGCATTTTTACCTAGGCATATTACTGCAAAATCTCCAAAGAATATGAAAAAGGAGTGAGATTATGCAGTATGATATGTTTAATTTCTTACTGTTTTTTATAATATACGGATTTTTAGGATTTTTAGGGGAAACAATTTTCAGAAGTATTGTAGAAAAGAAATTATTTATCAGCAGAGGATTTTTAACCAATGGATTTTGCCCACTATACGGCATATGTGGAATTCTTATTGTTGAAATATTTACCATGAGTGAATTAATAATAAGCAGTTCCCTGTGGGCTCTTATATGGGCTACAATAGTCAGTATTGCCCTAGTAACCCTACTTGAATATATAACGGGAAGAGTATTAGACAGGGTTTTCCACTACAAGCTTTGGGATTATAGTAAGTATCCCCTTAATCTTCATTCTTATATCTGCCTGGAGTTTTCCTTGCTTTGGGGGATTTTGGCAATAATACTTGCAAACTTCATTCATCCTGTCATGGAAGTGTTAGTTTATGCCATAACCTATGAAATCAGGACCTTTATTTCAGTTTTAGTTTTATCAGTTTTATTTGTAAATGCATCCTACAACCTGCGCCAAAGATATAATTTAGATATAATTAAGTTATAGGGGATGTCCTGCAAAAGGATCATTCCCCTAAGGCTATATCTTACCGATCATTCATTCTATTGACCAAAATACGATTTAATTAATTCAACATCCCCTATTACTTGGTAGATTCTTTCGTATACAGGCATGGACTTTAATCGGAGGTCTAATTTTACCTCATAGGGTAAATCAATTATAGTCATACCCTTATCTATAAGGAAGTTCTTTATTTCTTCAAAGCGTTCATCCGCTTTTTCTCTTGCATATACAGTTGCCCTTTTGGCAGCTAAGTCCATTATAGCTTTTTCAGTAGGAGTAAGGCTGTTATAAAACTTATCGCTGGTTATTAGAGTAAGTAAGTGGGGCAGATGGTAAGTGTTTATAACATAGTCTTGAACATCATATAAATTTAATGCAGCAATAACTTCATAGGGATTTTCTTGCGCATCTATTAAACCAAGTTCTAAATTACGGTATACTTCACTGACAGGCAGTGGTATTACAGTTGCTCCTAAATTACTCCAAAAAGCTTCATGATTACGGTTTTGTATGGTACGTATTCTGATACCTCTGAAATCATCTGTACTTCTAATTTCTTTGTTACTGGTCATATGCCTGAATAATTGATCCGCAATTCCTAATAGTTTATATCCTCCTTCCCTGTAAACATTACTTATTTCTTCATAGAATTCTTTGTTATCAATTGCATTTCTTAAATCATTTATATCCATATATGCTAAGGGTATATCAAATACAGACAGTTTAGGCATGAAAGGGGCTTGGGGAGCTGTAGTTTGAGCAATAAAGTGAATATTGCTATTTTGAAGAATAGACCTCAGCATTTGCCTGTCTGTTCCTAATTGTGCATCCGTATATATTTGTATTCTTATTCTCCCGTCGCTTAGATTGTATACTTCTTCAGCAAACTTCTCTGCATATAAGTAAGTTACCGTATCCTTTGGACTGTCAATTCCCAATAAGAGACACATATTTCTTATTTCATTATTAACTTGGGAGGCTTTGGCATATATATTATTTCTATACTTAAAAGATAAATACTCCATATCAATACCTTCCTTTTTAGATTTATATACTTAATATATTCAAGTAAAAGGAATAGGTAATACTATAGGTAAAGTTTATCGAAATTATTTTTACAATATAGTAATAATATTGATACTAAGTAAGCTGATCTTGTAAAAAGAATAAAAATAATATAAAATATACTATAAAGGAATTATCTTCCTAATTAAGGCGAAAGCATGTAATGGAGGCAGGATGATTAGATTTAGAAATATAGTAACAGCCTTTTTAACTAATGGAGATGACTTTTTGCTAATGGAAAGAACAAATACAAAAAAACTATATCCAGGCTACTGGGCAGGAGTTGGAGGTCATATAGAACCACATGAAATTAACGATCCCAGAACTGCCTGTATACGAGAAATATACGAAGAAACAGGAATTAAGGAAGGCCAAATTGTTGATTTAAAATTAAGGTATATAGTATTAAGAAGAAGTAAAAACGAAACAGTAATAAACTATATGTATTTTGGAAAATCCTTAACCAGAGAAGTGACTAAAAGTGATGAAGGTAATTTGTACTGGATAAATAGAAATGATATATTAAACCATCTATACTTGGATGTCATTAGATTAACCTTAGCTCATTATTTAGAATTTGGTGAAAAGACAAATGATATACTGGTAGGAGTCACAAACATAGATGAAAATAATGAATGTAGATTAAATTGGAATGTTTTAAAAGATATGGAGAATTTATTATAGAAATTTTAAATTAAGCACTGACAGAAATTCTGTCAGTGCTTAGCTATTATACATCTACATAAACTGTAAGGGCTGCCACGACTACTTGAATAGTACTGCCATCACCAAAGGCAGGAACTTCTAAACCTTGAACTTCCAGGCCCCCTTTAACTACTTCTATTTCCCCATTACCTACGGGAATTGCTTTTAGTACCTCTTCCTTATCCAATTTGTCCGGGTCAGTACATCCAATTTTTACGTGAACTTTCATTTTAAGGGGATCTGTATTTAATACTTCCTCTAAACCGCATAAGCAACTTCTGTTAGTTGCATCCTTAATTGCCTTAATAGCAGCTTTTGTAATGTCCCCACCGTGAAGATCCGCACCCATACCTAATTCAACAATATACCTTTTTAGCATACCAATACTCCTTCCTCCCTAAATATTTTTTATTATTTTACAAACCTAGTCCCATAGGAACTACTTACATTAGCGAATTAAATTAAGGGCATTTATTACTTTTGGTACTATTTGTTTTTTCCTTGAAACACATTTTTCAACGTAAATTCCTTGGTGCACACTATCTTTTTCAAAAATACTTTTTATTAGTTTTTCCTTGGATGAAGTGTAGAAAATATATGAACCTTCATTTACTATATCGGTTACCGCCATGATGAATAAATAAAAATCTTTTTCATAGGTAATGCTGTCGATTTTACTGATAAATTCATCTTTTCTGTCCATTATTTCTTTTATATCTAAGGTAAAGACCTGTGATATTCCTACA
>DURT01000052.1 GCA_012843025.1 Tissierellia bacterium
AAGGAGGAGTTTATGTTTAAAATATCAGATACTGTTAGCTGGGTAGGTAAAATTGACTGGGAATTAGACAAATTTCATGGAGATGAGTATTCAACTCACAGAGGGTCTTCTTATAATTCATATTTAATAAGGGACGAAAAAACAGTATTAATAGACACTGTGTGGGAACCCTTTGCAAAAGAATATGTTGCAAATTTAAAAAAAGTAATCGACTTGAAAGAAATTGACTACATAATCATAAACCATGCAGAAATTGACCATGGAGGCTCTTTGGCTGAACTAATGAAAGAAATCCCTGACACACCTATTTATTGCACTAAGAACGGTATAAATACTATAAAGGGACATCATCACAAGGACTGGAATTTCGTTGAGGTTAAAACAGGAGACACCTTGGATATAGGTAAAAATAAATTAATATTCGTTGAAGCAAGAATGCTTCACTGGCCAGACTCCATGATGACATACATGTCAGGTGAAAATAAACTTTTCAGTAACGACGCCTTCGGAATGCACTATGCATCAGAACTTATGTACAATGACCTGGTAGACCAGGACGAATTATATGCTGAAGCTATGAAGTACTATGCCAATATATTAACTCCCTTCAGCAAATTTGTTGTAAAGAAAATAGAAGAAGTTGTAGCCTTAAATATTCCCATTGATATGATTTGTCCCAGCCATGGTATAATTTGGAGAGACAATCCCATGCAAATAGTGGAAAAATACATGGAATGGGCAAAAGACTACCAGGAAAACCAAATTACCATAGTGTATGATACCATGTGGAACGGAACTCGAAGAATGGCAGAGGCCATTGCAGAAGGAATTAAATCCAAGGATAAGGAAGTAACTGTTAAGCTGTTTAATTGCGCTAAGAGAGATAAAAATGACATTATTACAGAAGTATTCAAGTCAAAAATGATACTAGTTGGTTCTTCCACAATTAACAACGGTATTCTTACTTCCATTGCAGCAATTTTGGAAATGATAAAAGGGCTTAAATTTGTAAATAAAAAAGCTGCTGCTTTCGGTAGTTACGGTTGGAGCGGAGAATCAGTAAAAATAATTACGGAACATTTGAAATCAGCCAAATTCGACGTGGTAAATGATGGAATCAGAGAACTGTGGAATCCTGATGAAGAAGCATTAGAAAGGTGCAGAAAGTTCGGAAGAAATTTGGTATAAATATATGGGGACACCTCTATAAGAGGAATGTCCCCAATTGTATGTTCACAGTATATTCTCTAAACCATCCATATCTGTAATAATAATTTTTCTGTGTCCAATTAGTTTTATTAGGCCGTTGTCCTGAAGAAGTGAAAGTTTTCTGCTGAGAGTTTCCTGAGTAGTTCCTATCATGGAGGCTAATACACCCTTACTTACTGAGAGATTTATTTCATATTCGTTATTTCTGCTTTTAATATTTTTCTTTTCCACCATTGAAATTAAGTAGCTGGCAATTCGTTGTTCTACATCCATCAATCCTATTTGTTCAATTAATTCCTCTGATTGTTCAATTCGTTCTGCATATTTTTGAAGGAACTTCAGTGCTATTTCCGGTTTTTCCATAATCAGTTCCCTGATCCTTTGGCTTTTGATTATGCATATTTCCGTGTCCTCCATCGCTTCCGCAGAATTTGTTAATAAAGTATTGTTAAAAAGTGAAAGTTCTCCCATGAATTCTCCCGGTTCCAATATCCTTAATATTTGCTCCTTGCCCATGGCTGAAATTTTAGATATTTTAACTCTTCCCTTATTCACTACAAACAAATAATCAAAGTAATCACCAGGAGAAAATATAATTTCACCCTTACCATATTTTTTATGGCTGGATGCTGCCATAATACTTTCTTTAATTTCAAAAGGCAAGTCCACAAATATAGGTACATTGTCTATACAATAGTGGTCGTGACTGGATTGACAATTACAACAAACTTTCATTTCCGCCTCCTCTAATATTTTTATTAACTATATCAGTAAACTCCATATTTTTCAACAAAAAAGAGGCAAGGTGTCTCCTTACCTCCTACTATAAATACTTTCTTTCCAACTCATTAAGAATATCCAAGTAATATTTTTGTATACCCTTTTCTTCTGCAGATTTTTCGAATTCTTCCGATAGTTTGTTTACCCTATCCATAATTTCTTCAGGAAGATTCTTTTCTCCGAAGTTATATACTGCATTATTTTCTTTCGTAATATGCCTTTCCAATAAGGAAGTATATCCAATGGCGTTGCTAATAACATCTAACTTACTTTCCTCATCACCTTCTTTAACTCTTTGAAGGGCTGCTTTTAATTCCTGAACATGAAATCTTCCGTAATCGTGTTCCACCAACATACCATGAGTTATTAGATTTTGCCCCAGCTTACCTAAGTTCTGTTCCATTTCTTTAAAAAGAAACTTTTCTTCTTTCCCGTGATGGTGCTCATCTGCATAACCTTTGATAAAGTCAATCATATTATCAAAATCATCAAATTTTATCTCTTCACCTTTTAATACATTAAAGCATGCATTTCTGACAACTCTCAGCATTCTAAGTATATTGTCATGTTCTTTTACCATTAATTCAATACTGTTCATAATTCACCTCCTAATGGGATACTTATCCCTCTTCTATCTATAAATTTTGCCGGTAATTTCATCTAATTTCTCATATTTTACGCCAGTATCACCTAATAATCCTTTTATAAACTCATCTCTTAATAAATAATAATTTTTTATATCCCCTCCATGGGCCTTCCAGTACTGCTCATGAACACATGTATTTCTTCTCCATATTATTTCATTGTCATCATTATAGATAACAGAAATTGCATGGTCACAGGGCATACCATCCAAAAGTGTATCGTTAAGGGCTTTATAAATTTCTTCTATTTTTGTATCCTTATTAAAGGTTGAAACTTCAGCACCCTTATTTTTAAATATATTTTTTATACTATCTAAGCTTTCAGGGTTTACCTGCAGTAACTTGGTAACTGCAAAAGCTAACTTATTTTCAACTCGGGAAACTCTTTCCTGAAGCCAGCCATGAATATTAGTAACATCAATTACTTCTTCCAAAGGTTTTAATTCTCCATCGCCGAATTTTTCATAAGCTGTTGTCCTTATATTAATTCCCTGCTCATCAGCATAATCTAAAATTTCTTCCACTATATCATTTTGAATTTTTATTTTATTGTACAACCAATAATGTATTGGGCCTAAAAATGCGCTCATAATTCTCTCTCCTTTATGTCGTATTAAGAACCCCACCCCGACCTCGAAATTGCTGTTGGGTACCCGGGAACCTTGTTGCTTCATAATAAAAGAGCATGTGGGACATGCTCTTTATTGTGCAGATTTTAAATAATCATTTAACTTTTTAACAAGTTCATCTGCATTAAATCCATGTACCATGGCAGCTTCTTCTACTGATTCCATCTGAGATGAGGGACATCCTAAACAGTGCATTCCTGACTGCATCAATATTTCAGCCAATCCTGGATCTAATTTCAATACTTCTCCTATATACATATCCTTAGTTACTTCTTTTGCCATAGTAATCCTCCTATATTATTTTCCTATTAACCTAAAAATATTTTTAAATCATCTTCTACAGTACCCATACCTGCTATTCCAAAGTTTTCAACCAATACTTTTGCTACATTGGGTGAAAGGAATGCTGGTAATGTAGGTCCTAAATGAATGTTTTTAACTTCTAAGTATAGTAGTGATAATAATACTATCACAGCTTTTTGCTCATACCATGCAATATTAAAGGCCAATGGCAGATCATTTATATCTTCAAGTTCAAATACTTCCTTCAATTTAAGAGCTATTAGAGCTAAGGAATATGAGTCGTTACACTGACCTGCATCAAGTACTCTAGGAATTCCTCCAATATCTCCTAAATCTAATTTATTATATTTATATTTTGCACAACCTGCAGTTAAAATAACCGTATCTTTTGGCAATGCTTTTGCAAATTCAGTGTAGTAATTTCTTGATTTGGCTCTTCCGTCACATCCTGCCATTACAAAGAATTTCTTTATAGCTCCTGATTTAACTGCATCAACTATTTTATCAGCCAATGCAAATACTTGTTCATGAGCGAATCCGCCAACGATCTCACCTGTTTCTAATTCTGTAGGGGCAGGACATTTTTTTGCTAATTCAATTATTTCTGAGAAATCTTTCTCTGATCCAGTTTCTCCTTCAATGTGTTTACATCCAGGATATCCTGCTGAACCAGTGGTAAATAATCTGTCCTTATAGCTGTCTTTTGGCGGTACTATACAGTTTGTTGTCATAAGTATAGGACCGTTAAATAATTCAAACTCTTCTTTTTGCTTCCACCAGGCATTTCCGTAGTTTCCTACAAGGTGCTCATATTTCTTTAAATGTGGATAGTAATGAGCTGGCAACATTTCTGAATGGGTATAAACATCTACCCCTGTACCTTCTGTTTGTTTTAATAGTTGTTCCAAATCACCTAAATCGTGTCCAGAAATTAAAATACCTGGATTGTTTCTAACACCTAAATTAACTTTTGTAATTTCTGGGTTTCCATAAGTTGTAGTATTGGCTTTATCTAATAAGGCCATACCACTTACTCCAAATTTACCAGTTTCTAAAGTCAATGCTACTAAATCTTCAACTCCTAGGGAGTCATCTAATAGTTTTGCCAATGTACTTTGCATAAATGCATTTATTTCTTTGTCATCAAAACCTAAAACATTGGCATGTTTCATATAAGCAGATAAACCTTTCAAACCGTATGTAATAAGTTCTCTTAAACTTCTTACATCTTCATTTTCTGTTGCAAGTACACCTACTGTTTTAGCCTTTTCATCAAATTCTTCCTTTGAATTTCCAGACCATAGGGCTGCTTCTGATAAATTTTCTTTGTTTGATAATTGGTTTATTAAATCATTTTTTACTTTTAAGGTCATTTTTATTCTGTCAGAGAAAACATCATTATCGAAGTTTGCATTTGTGATTGTAGTAAATAAATTCAATGTGATTAAATGATCTACATCTGCCGATACTTCTTTTCCTTCATTTCTCAATCTTGTAGTAATTTCCGACAATCCTTTTGATGTATATACTAATAAGTCCTGTAATCTTGAAGTTTCTGGTTTCTTACCGCACACACCTACTTTTGTACATCCCTTATTTCCTGCTGCTTCCTGACATTGATAGCAAAACATACTTTGTTCACTCATTGACTCATTCCCCTTTTCAATAATTTTCATTTGATGTTTACAATCATAACCCATTTCATTGTTCAGTTCTGTAACATTTGTTACCAACCGCAACAACTTTTCAACATCA
>DURT01000053.1 GCA_012843025.1 Tissierellia bacterium
GTTCCCGAGTGGCTAAAGGGGACGGACTGTAAATCCGTTGGCACCGCCTTCGATGGTTCGAATCCATCCTCTTCCATCAAATGCGGTAGTGGCTCAGTGGTAGAGCATCGCCTTGCCAAGGCGAGGGTCGCGAGTTCGAATCTCGTCTACCGCTCCAAGTTTCAACGTGCGGGTGTAGCTCAGTGGTAGAGCCCCAGCCTTCCAAGCTGGTTGCGAGGGTTCGATTCCCTTCACCCGCTCCAAGAGCGCACCCATAGCTCAGTAGGATAGAGCAACGGACTTCTAATCCGTGTGCCGGGAGTTCGAATCTTCCTGGGTGCACCAATTATTGGGGTATCGCCAAGCGGTAAGGCACCAGACTCTGACTCTGGCATTCGTGGGTTCAAATCCTACTACCCCAGCCATTACGTATGATAAATATATTAATGGGATGTCGCCAAGTGGTAAGGCACTAGACTTTGACTCTAGTATTCGTAGGTTCGAATCCTGCCATCCCAGCCATATGATCCATTAGCTCAGCAGGTAGAGCACTTGACTTTTAATCAAGGAGTCCGGCGTTCGAATCGCCGATGGATCATTTTGGAGAGGTACCGAAGTGGTCATAACGGGGCGGTCTTGAAAACCGTTAGGGTGCAAGCCCACGTGGGTTCGAATCCCACCCTCTCCGCTCTAAAGGAAGGAGGATACACCTCATTCCATGTGGGATAGTCTATGTAGATATGAGGAATGTCCCAATACTTGGAGAAGTACTCAAGTGGCCGAAGAGGCTCCCCTGCTAAGGGAGTAGATCCCGAAAGGGATGCGAGGGTTCAAATCCCTCCTTCTCCGCCATTACATAACATACACTAGGAGTGTAGTTCAGTTGGTAGAACGTCGGTCTCCAAAACCGAATGTCGTGGGTTCGAGTCCTGCCACTCCTGCCAATTTTATGGTCAGGATGTCCGGGGCGTAGCGCAGCTTGGTAGCGCATCTGGTTTGGGACCAGAGGGCCGCGGGTTCAAATCCTGCCGCCCCGACCAAAATGTATGTACCTGACCATGATGTATGTTATATGGGCTTATAGCTCAGGAGGTTAGAGCGCACGCCTGATAAGCGTGAGGTCGATGGTTCGAGTCCATCTAAGCCCACCATAAAGTATATAATGGGCCTTTAGCTCAGTTGGTTAGAGCGCCCGGCTCATAACCGGTAGGTCCAAGGTTCGAGTCCTTGAAGGCCCATCTAATAAATATTGAATATTTACGCCCAGATAGCTCAGTCGGTAGAGCAGGAGACTGAAAATCTCCGTGTCCGTGGTTCGATTCCGCGTCTGGGCACCAAGTAAGACCTATAAAGTATTGGAATATACCAGTATTTTATAGGTCTTATTTCTTCTACTTTACTTTTAAGATCAGATGCGTTACTATTTGAAATTTTCGAAAACAATTTTTTCAATTACTCTCATAATGTTGTCATAATAGAGTTTATCATTAAATTTTATAGGAATTAGGTTTCTTTTTATACCCCTTATGGCAGTAAAGCTATTAATTCCATATTCATCTTTGTTGATAAAACAAAATTCTTTAATGGTTTCATCCTTAAAATAATTTAAGGGAATTACCATTTCCAATACCTGTTTATCTATGGATAAATACATTTTGTAATTAATATTGTGACTTATGAAATCTTTGCAAATATCTGTTATAACGTTGAACTTACATTGAAGCAAGTTATTTTTTATGGAAATATCCCTATAGTTTATAGGAATTGCTAGGTTTTGTAAAAATAATACTTCATCGTAAAGGGTGAAAATACTATTCATTACCTTAGGCAGGTTGTATACATCTTCATAATTATGCTCTAATATTAAAGATGAAAATTCTTGCCTTGGCTCTAATCTATAAGCCTCGTACAGGGTAAGTATATCTTTACCTGTAAGGGTATCATGTCTGTTTATATTGAAATATTCCTCTATAGTTTTTAATTTTAGATTAGCTGTTTTAATTTTGTTTTTAAATTTTATTAAACAATTATATAAATCGATTTTAATAAAGGAATTAAAATCAATATCTATATTGTATTTTTCCGCCCTTTCCATTAAAAAAGGAAGGTCAAAACTGTTGCCGTTGTATGTTATTATATATATTTTCTCCTTTATTATATTTTTAAAAAACTTAAGGGCTTCAGGCTCGTCCACTTTATATTGACAAAAAATTTGTGTTATTTTATATTTTTCACAGTCGTGAAACAATAGGGTTATAGATATTATTTGAGAATATTTTCTTGATAATCCTGTCGTTTCAATGTCTATAAATACAGACTTTTTAAAAAGCTCATCTAAATACATATTACTATTTATAGGTTCAATTTCTTTTTCATTAATTATCATGTGTTACTCCAATAATTTCTTTAATTTCTCAGTGTTATTTGATAAAATATTTAAGGGGTGTTGTATGTATATTTTAATTTCTATTTTCCTAGCATATGCAGCAGGCATAATATTCTATGAAATAGGAATTTTCGGTTATTACTTTATTGTTATTTTTGCTGTGCTCTTTTATAACAGCATAATTAACAGGAAATTTATATATAACGCCGTAATAATAATGTTTGTTATTCTATCATACATCAATTGCCATTATAATTCAAATTCAATTCTTTCACAATATATTAACGAAAATGTTTTAGTTGAAGCAAGAATCAAAAAGGTAAACAAGGCAGAAAGTAGTAGTTACCATGCCTCTATAATCAGTATAAACAACAAATATATTAATAGTGAAGAAAATGCCATTTTATATGGATATAAAAATGATAGCATAGATGAAAATAGTATTGTAAAAGTAAAAGTAAATGTTGCAGATAATCAATTAAGCAGAAACAGAATGCTATTTAATTATAAAAACTATCTGAGAAGCAAGAAGATAAGCGCTTCTCTCTTTGCAACAGAAAAAGCAGAAATTGTCAAGGAAAACTACTCTTTTTTTAGAAAGGTTGCGCTAAGTTTCAGAGATTTTACTGAAAGAACTTTTTACAATAATTTAAATAAAAAGAACGCTGATATTATTCTATCCATAATATTAGGAGATGTAAATTATTTAGATAGTGAGTTTTATGATAACATTAAAGTAATGGGACTGGCACATATTTTTGCCGTTTCTGGTACTCATATTGTCCTTATATATATGTTTTTACTTAGCGTATTTAAGTTCTTTCTAAGTAGGAGAACTGGATGGATAATTGCCTGGTGCCTTCTTTGGTTTTATGGCTTTTTAATTGGTTTTCCTTTGTCAGTTATGAGAGCCTTAGTTATGTTTACCTTAGTTTTCGGTTCAGAGCTTTTATATAGGAAGTACAACTCTTTAAATTCAATTGGCCTTGCAGCTTTGGCATTAACCCTTTACAATCCTTTTTGGCTTTTCGATGCGGGTTTTTTGTTATCCTTTTCTGCAGCCTTAAGCCTTATTATTTTTAATAATTATATAAAATCGGAAAATACCTATTTTAAAAATGTATATATGTATTTATTTCTTCAGATTTTCACTCTTCCTGTTGTAGTTTACTATTTTAACTTCCTGCCTGTTATGGGTATATTGTATAATTTGCTTCTCTTGCCTGTATTTACTGTAGTAATGATTTATGGGTTTATTTTGCTGATATTGAGTCCCTTTTTTAGTTTTATATTGTTTATTCCTTTTAAAATATTTGATTATATATTGTACAGCCTAGGTTTCATTATAGATTTTTCAGAGAGAGTTCCTTTTAACGGACTAGTTATGCCTACCCTGTCCATATGTCATACAATATTTTTCTATACTGCTGTATTTTTTATGGTATACTTATACAATAACAGGACATGCCGGTGTAAAAAATACGGTATTGCAGCAATAGTAATTTTTTATACCATTACATATATAGTGTTTCCCTTTATGGATAAAAGCCTGTATTTTAATGTAGCAGATGCAGGTCAGGGAGTATTCACCACCTTAAGATATAAAAGAATTAACATGGTATTCGATTGTGGAAGTACAACAAATAAGAATATGGGAAAATACACGGTAGTACCTTATTTAACCAAGAGGGGAATTAATAGAATAGATGCATTATTTATAAGTCATTGGGACGAGGATCATTTTTCAGGACTAAGAGATATCTTAAGCAGCAATATTAAAGTAGATAAAGTATTTTCTTCTAAAAAAAATGAGAATTTTAATAATATAGAAATACTTAACATGGGTCAAAAAATGGAAATGGACAATTTGAAGATGGAAATATTGTGGCCCCATAAAAATATAGACTGGGACGATAAGAACAATCTTTCCTTGGTTGTTTCCATTATTTATAACGACAGGCGTATCCTGTTGCCGGGAGATATAGGAAAAGAGGCAGAATATGCGATTTATAATGATTTAAAGCATCATGATATTTTGGTGGTTCCCCATCATGGAAGTAAGACCTCTTCCACGGAACAATTCGTTGAAGCTGTAAGACCCAAGTATGCCTTATTAAGTTATGGGAGAAATTATTATGGCATTCCTTCTGAAGAAGTTGTTTACAGGTATGAAAATGTGGGAAGTAAAGTATTATCAACCTTTGAGCAGGGAGAGATTAATTTCATTTTAAAAGGGGATAATTTGTACTATAATACTTATACCAATGAAAAATCTCCAAACTATTACCAACTGTATTTTGACGGAATTATTCCTAAGGTATTAGCATTGTGCTTTTTAATTATGTGGATGGGAAGGGAAAAATATGAGCTTTAATATAGTAAAAAATATGGTGGATAAAAATAATCTACCCAATTACATTTTGTTTTACGGCAGCGAAGAATATTTTATAGATTATTCAATTAAGTATATTAAAAGTACATATATTGATATAAGTTACGAAGATATGAACTATGTTGAGTTTGAAAATACAAATAGCTTAAAGGACTATTTTGAATTTTCGGAAACATTTCCTTTTATGTCGGAAAAGAAAGTTTCTGTATTGAAGGAAGCAAATTTTTTGACCTCTACAGGGAGTTTGGATAAAATTGATGAAGACCAGCTAATAAAAAATATGGACAGCAATGAAAGCTGTATTACTATTTTCGTAATAAAGGATGGGAAGCCTGATTCAAGGAAGAAGATTGTAAAAAAATTAAAGGAAAAGAAGGCTATCTATGAATTTAAAAGACTTAATGAAAGAGAACTTACAAACTATATTGTAAATGAGTTCAAACAACAAAATCGCAGTATCTCTATGTTTGATGCCAATTATATGGCAAACAATTGCGGTTACTTGGAATATGAAAGTCAGGTCAGTCTTTACCACTTAAACAATGAAATAAATAAAATAATTTCATTTATTCAAGAAAGAAAGAAAGTAACTACAGCAGATGTAGAGGATTTAATGATTAAGTCTGTGGAAAGCAATATTTTCAAACTTATTGATTACTTATGTGAATGCAATAAAGAAAATGCTTTTGAAATATTAGATGAAATGCTTTTAAACAATACACCGGAGCAATTTATTATTCATATGGTTGTACGGCAATATAGAATGCTTTATCAATATATTCTTTTACAAAACAAGGGATACAGCTACAATGAAATAATGAATAAAATGAATATAAAAAATTTTGTAGCAAGAAAACTATCAATTCAATCCAAAAATCTCAACATAGAGACTTTAGAACATTATATGATGAAGTTTATGGAGTTAGACAGGAAGATAAAGACTGGTGAAATTGACAGCAGGATTGGCCTGGAACTACTCATTAGCGGAATTATTAAGTAATAAGGGTGGGAGTACCACCCTCTTAACAGAAAAAAGACCTGTATCGGGTCTTTTTATTTATGCTACACTATTAAGTTTTTTCGTTAATCTGCTAACTTTTCTTGCTGCTGCATTTTTATGAATAGTATTCTTAGCAGCTGCCTGGTATAATTTCTTTTCACATATTCTTAAGTATTCTTTAGCTTTTTCGTAATCTCCTTCATTTAACGCAGCTTCAAATTTCTTAATATATGTTTTAATTTCAGATTTTCTTCTTCTATTTATTTCAGTTTTTTTCTTAGTTACTAAAACTCTTTTCTTTGCTGATTTAATATTTGCCAAAATCTTCACCTCCCTCAACAGTATGGCTAATATATCTTACCTACACATCTACAGCATTTTTGCAACAAGACAATTATACAGATAATTCTCATAAAAATCAAGTATAAAGAATAAAAAAGTTAAAAATTATAAAACTATAATAAATTTTTAATATATTGAATAGTATATGATATTATGGAGGCAGTATGTATTACAGAACAGATTTGGCATATGAAGCTAATGAATCCCTTGCCCGTAAGGTTGAGGGAATTACTTTAAAAACCAAGAATTACACCCATGGTGAAGTAATAGAGCTTGAAATTAAAGATGATGAGGCTGAAAAAGTTATCGGAAAGAAAAAAGGTAAGTACGTTACTTATGAAACAAAAAGTCTAAAAAGCCTTTCTCAAAAATCACGACAGGAAGTAGTTGAAATATTATCTCAAGCTATAAAAGATGTTTCAGGATTGGATAGGGGCAAGATTTTAGTTGTTGGACTAGGAAACAGAAATATAACAGCAGATGCTTTAGGCCCTAAAACTTTGGACAATATAAAAGTGACCAGGCAATTTTTTAAAGCTTATAATAAAGAATTTGATGAGGATTATAACGAAGTTTCCATATTAGAGCCTGGTGTATTGGGAACTACGGGAATTGAAACTATTAATACTATAATAGGTGTGGCAGAAAAAATTAAACCAAATTTAATAATTGTAGTTGATGCTTTAGCTTCAAGGAAAATGAGAAGACTTTGTTCTGTTGTTCAGATAACGGATGCAGGTATTGAGCCAGGATCAGGTATTGGTAATATGCAGGGCTCCCTTAATTATGAAACCATAGGTGTTAAGGTTGTTGCAGTGGGAATACCTACGGTGGTGGATACTGCAACTATAGTTAATGATACTATTGAAATGATGGAGGAGACATTAAAGACCAAGACAGACGATGTAGGACAGATAATGGGAATTCTAAGCGATTTGGAATACAATGAGAAACATGCTTTTATAAAAGAAATTCTTAATCCCTTGTATGGAGAATCAATCGTAACCCCCAGCAGTGTTGACGAGTTAATTGATTATTTGTCAAATTTATTGGCAGAATCTATTAACAAGGCAATACATCCCGGATATGTAAATTCGTAATATAATTGTAAAAAAAAACAGTGTTATTCAGGAAACAATACACATATACATTAATATATACATTAAGAAAATATGTGGAGTTGAGTTCATGAAGAGACGAAGAAATAAGGGCGGTACGAAGTATTACATGGTGATGTCTTTTATTTGTTTGACAGTGCTATTCTTAGGATATAGTTTTGTATATAACTTGTCCGAGAAGAGGAAGTCCGGACAGGAAGTTACAACAATTTCAATCAGTTACAATGTGGAGAAGAAAAATAAAGATTTAAGTACTTTTGATAAGATAATGTCCTACTTTAATTTGTTTCTTGAAAAGACTTTTAAGGATAGTGAAGACACGGAAATAATCGAAGATGAAGAATCAAAAAATGAAGAAGCAGTGAATTCTATAAGTAAGGTGAATACTGAAAAGGAATTAGAGATATATGATGAAAGGGAACATAATTATAAAGGTAATAAACAAGAAGTAAAGTTGAATAGCGACAGAAGGAAAAACTTTTTCAAGGTAGTTACAACAGCCTCTAGAAGCAGTGCTTCAAGAAAATTATTCGTGAACACTGCTTCTGTCAGTGATAGCTTAAATATTGTCCTGTTTCATACCCATGGTACGGAAGCCTTTAAAGAAAATCAAGAAAGCAATTATCGTACCTTGGATGAAAGCGCCAATATAGTAGGAATCGGAAGTAAGATTGCTTCCAAATTGCTGAAGAAGGGTGTTAAAACCATTCATTTAAAAGATTACAATGATTATCCCGACTATAATTCTTCCTATGCTAACTCCAACTATGCAGTGAGACAAGTATTGTCCAACACAAAAACCAATGTGCTCCTAGATATACATAGAGACGGTGCTGATGAAAATTCTAGTTACGAAAGATTTTTGTCCAGAGTAAAAACGGTTGAAATTAACGGAAAAACAGCTGCAACCTGCACACTGGTAATCGGGAACAAAAATAATAATGCTGATAAGTTAAAGGCAAATGCAGGAAGCTTGTACGAAAAGGCTTATGAAATGTATCCTGGGCTACTAAGAGAAATTATTATTAGGGAAGGAGCATATTTTAATCAATATTTGTCTGATTATTCTTTTCTTATAGAGGTAGGTTCCACCTTAAATACATATGAAGAAGTTAAGTATACGGCAGACTTGATTTCTGAAATATTGTATGAATATATTAAGGAAATCAATAAATAACAGTTTTACTTTTTATTTAAATTTTGATATAATACCCTTAGTTTTAATTAGGGAGGGTACATTTATTTGGACAGAAAAAAGTACATAAGAAACTTTTGTATAATTGCGCATATAGATCACGGAAAATCAACTTTGGCAGACAGACTGATAGAAAATACAGGGCTTCTTTCTGAAAGGGAAATGCAGGATCAGGTCTTAGATAATATGGACTTAGAAAGAGAAAGAGGAATTACGATAAAGCTTCAGACTATGAGTCTGTTATACAAGGCAAAGGATGGTAATGAATACATCCTTAATTTAATAGATACTCCAGGGCACGTGGATTTTAATTATGAGGTGTCTAGGAGTTTGGCTGCTTGTGAGGGAGCCGTTCTTGTGGTAGATGCTGCTCAGGGAATAGAAGCACAAACTTTGGCCAATGTTTATTTAGCCTTAGATCAAGATCTTGAAATTGTCCCTGTTATTAACAAAATTGACTTACCCAGTGCAAGACCTGATGAAATAAAACAGGAAATTGAAGATGTTATAGGCCTTGATTGTGAAAATATACCTTTGATTTCAGCCAAAGACAATATAAATATTGATCAAGTATTAGAAGCAATAGTAAGACTTATACCACCACCTGCTGGAGATGAAGATGCTCCTTTAAAAGCTTTAGTCTTTGATTCCTACTATGATAGCTATAAAGGTGTCGTAGCATATATAAGGATAAAAGAAGGCAAGGTGAAAAAGGGAGATAAAATCAGAATGATGTCAACAGGCAAGACTTTTGACGTTACAGAAGTAGGTGTAATTTCACCTACACAGAAGCCTGTATCCTGTTTATATTCCGGAGATGTGGGTTATTTGTGTGCCAGCATGAAGGACGTTAAAAGCTGCCGGGTGGGTGATACTATTACCAATAACGATAATCCTGCCAAGGAACCATTACCGGGATATAAGAAGGTAACGTCCATGGTTTATTGCGGTATTTATCCTGCAGAAGGTGAAGAATACAACAGTGTAAGAGATGCATTGGAAAAACTTCAGGTAAACGACGCATCCTTGACCTTTGAGCCTGAAACGTCAATAGCTTTGGGCTTTGGGTTCAGATGTGGATTTTTAGGCCTTCTTCACATGGAAATTATTCAGGAAAGGTTGGAAAGAGAGTTTGATTTAAACATAATAGCCACAACTCCCAGCGTAATATACAAGGTCTATAAAACTGACGGAGAAATGATGATTTTGCAAAATCCTACTAACATGCCCCCAGTTCAGGAAATAGAATATATGGAAGAACCTATTGTTTCTGCTTCCATTATGACTCCCTCGGACTATGTAGGTGCTATAATGGAGCTATGCCAAAATCGCAGGGGTACATTTATAAATATGGAATACATGGATACAAAAAGAGTTATTCTTCACTATAAATTGCCATTAAACGAAGTAATATATGACTTTTTTGATGCCTTGAAATCAAGAACCAGAGGATATGCTTCCTTAGATTATGAGTTTGAAGGATATGTTCGCTCAGAATTGGTTAAAATGGACATCCTCATAAACGGCGAATTGGTAGATGCATTTTCAATTATTGTTCACAAGGATAAGGCTTATGAACGAGGAAGAGGTATTGTTGAAAAGCTGAAGGATGTAATTCCAAGACATTTGTTTGCCATACCCATTCAAGCTGCTATAGGCAATAAAATAATTGCCAGGGAGACGGTTAAAGCTTTGAGAAAAGATGTTCTTGCCAAGTGTTATGGAGGAGATATATCCAGAAAGAAAAAGCTTTTGGAAAAGCAAAAAGAAGGAAAGAAACGAATGAGGCAAATAGGAAGTGTAGAAGTGCCTCAAGAAGCATTCCTTGCAGTGCTTAAATTTGATGAAGATTAGAAATAGGGGACACCTCCACTTAGTTCGATAAGGAGGATGTCCCCTAATTTTAGAGATAGAGTCTAGGTCATTTTGCCTAAAAAAATTATTTCATCGGTATCTGCATTAATAATAGTAATTCCTTTGTCTTCCCAATGGGATGAACCCATGTAACCTAATCTTTCGTCCCATGCAAGATCATATTCTTCCTTGGTAACCATTTCCTCATCTACAAAGTATTCCACTTCTGTTTCAATAAGCTTAAAACCATTATGATAACTTAAAGATTCCTCATCTTCTAATTCATAGTAGTCCTCATCATAATCATAAAAATCATAATCTTCATAATCATCATCCGTATAAAGATATCCGTAATTAATTAAGTTATACAGACATTCAAACATGTCCTCCATAGTTTCGTTATTATTATAGGCTTCGCTAAGCTGAGCAAAAAAGTCCAATATTTCTGGATTTCTTACTTCATAGGTTACCTTATCCTTGGTATAGAGTCTTTCTTTCCAATCACCACTTTCACTAATTATAGTGATTCTCATATTACTCCCCCTTAAACGGAAATGTATTTGTAAAATATTATGCAATTAATTTTCTATTATGTATGTTTAAAAAAATATGAGAAATAATATGATGACCCTATAGCAGGAAAAAAGGGACTTGGTCCCTTTTGTTAATCAATGGAAAGAATTTGATTTGGGTGGGTTATTTCAATAATCTTTGAATTATAGTTTTTCATTGCTTCCTTGAAATCCTTAGTTACACTGAAATCATTCCAGAAATGCATTGGTATGAACACAGAGGGATTTAACTCCTGAATGAAATATTCTCCGCCACAATGATAATTTTCTTCCAAACGTCTGTCTACAGGGAAGAAGGCAAAATCAATTTCTTTTCCAAACTTTTTAATATCATCAATTATTTTCTTGAAAGATTCTTCCATGGCTTTTTCTTCTGAAGGTGAATCTTCCTTCCATTTCCACCAGTGTAAATCACCAGCATGGAAAATATTAAGTCCCTCCGTATTTACTATAAAGCTAACTCCTTCATCAGTGGAACCAAAAATGTCAAGGCTCAGATCTTTTACAGTTAAACTATCTCCTTCTCTTACCGTATATACGTTTTCAGCATCTTTGTATAATTTTATATCAGAAGAAAGTATGTAGTAGGTGTTAGGTTTTCTTTCTATCCATGATAAAATATCATAATTAAAGTGATCGCTGTGAGAGTGGGAAGAAAGCAGGTAGAGATTTTTAGGACTTGAGAATATTTTTTCCAGCAATTTAGTAAAGCTAAAATCCCCATTATCCCTATGTTTATAGTAATCAAAAATTAAAAAAGAATTTTCTGTTTCAATAAGAAAACAGCTGTGGTGAATATATCTTATTATCATTTTTTCCTCCATTATAGGTAATCAGTATGCTTTATTATAATATAATCATAAAATTTGAGCAATACTAAAGATGACCTAACCCAAATGCGCGACGGAAGGAGCAAACAAAATTGTACTGCGAGACTGGGAGAAAATGACTAATTTAATTAAAAATGTTTGTATTATTTCAATATCCATTGTATAATGAGAAGCCATAAAAAAAGAACGAGGTTAGATAAATGGAAATTAAAAATACTAAAATAAACTACAATATTCAAAGAGCCTTAGATGATATGGGCTTTATAGAGGCTACTCAAATTCAGCAGGAGGCAATTCCCCAAATATTAGAGGGAAGAGATATTGTAGGACAATCAAATACGGGAACAGGAAAAACAGCGGCCTTTGTTATTCCCATTCTTGAAATGATAGATACGGAGGTACGAATGCCTCAGGCATTGATTTTGTTACCTACCAGGGAGTTAGCTGTACAGGTAGCCAATGAAACAAGAAAAATAGGAAAATACATGGAAGGTATACGGACAGTATCAGTTTACGGCGGTGTGGACATAGGAGAGCAGATAAAAAAACTCAAGGGAGGAGCTCAAATTATTGTAGGTACTCCTGGCAGGGTCATTGACTTAATAAACAGGCGTGTTATTAAGCTAAGTGAACTTAAGATAGTAGTATTGGACGAAGCTGATGAAATGCTAAAAATGGGATTTAGAGAAGATATCGAATTGATATTAAGTAAAATTGACCATCCAGTCCAGTCCTTACTGTTTTCTGCTACTATTCCGGAGGAAATGAAAAAAATAATCAAAAAATTTCAAAGAGACCCTGTCTATGTAAAAGTTTTAAGGGAAGGAATTACAGCTAAGGAAGTAAAACAAAGCTATTTCTTAGTTAAAGAGTCTGATAAACTTGAAGCTTTAACTAGGCTAATTGATACCTATACTCCCAAATTGACCTTAATATTTTGCAATACTAAAAGAGGGGTAGATAGGTTATACGATAAGCTTATTGAAAGAGGATATAACTGTGATAAGATACATGGAGATATAAAACAGGCCCAGAGATTAGATACACTGAATAAATTTAATAACGGTATAACAGATATTCTTATAGCCACAGATGTAGCTGCCAGGGGCCTGGACATTAAGGAAGTTGAAGCAGTTATTAATTATGATGTACCTTTGAAGGAAGATCATTATGTCCACCGCATAGGCAGGACGGGAAGGGCAGGAAAAGAAGGTTCATCCTTTACTTTAGTAAGCATAAAGGAAATGGATAAACTTGAAAATATTGAGAAATATACTGAAAAGCCAATAAGAAAAAGAAACATACCTACAGTAGATAAAGTTAATGAAGTTAAACAGGATAAATTTATAAGGAGTATTGAAGGTGTTATTGAAAAGGGAGGATTGGGAGAAAACAGACTGTTAGCAGCTAAGCTTTTGGATACGGGATACGATGCAGAAACTATAATTGCTGCAATGATTAAAAAGCTTGTTAAATTTGACACATCAGAAGAAAGAGATTTGAATATATCCATACCTGAAAGGAAAAAGTCCCGAAAAGGTTCATCAAAGACAGGAAAATCTTCCTTCAGCAAGTCTTCAGGTAAAAGAAAGAAAAGAAAATAATCTACTTGACAAAAAAATTAACGAGTAATATAATGGTCAAAATGGAAATTCAACTGTGATGGATCGAGTAAAACAGCCCCAGCTTAACAGAGAGGGAAGAGGGGTGGAACTTCCCAAGTATGACTGTTTGAAAACCAATCCGGAGTTAAGACAGAAAGCCTGTGAGCCCAATGTCTTGGTATGGATGCCTTAAATCCTTTGAGAAGCAATTAAGGTGGAACCACGATTAATCTCGTCCTTAAACATATGTTTGAGAACGAGATTTTTTTGATAGGATTGGTATCCTTCCTATTGTATAAGGATTGAATTAGCAAAAAACATAATGAATTAGAATAATGGAGGATTAGTATGATTAAAATTGCATTTCCTGATAACAGTGTCAGGGAGTATGAAAAGGGAATTAAAGCCTTAGACGTGGCTAAAAGTATAAGTGAAGGCCTTGCGAGAAATGTAGTAGGAGCTGTTTTCAATGGAAAAACCATTGGATTGCAAAATACATTAAACGAAGATGGAAATATAAGATTTGTAAAATTTGAAGATAAGGAAGGGAAAGAAATATTTTGGCATACATCATCTCATATTATGGCTGATGCTATAAAGAGATTGTGGCCTAGTGCCAAACTTGCCATAGGACCTGCCATTGAAAATGGATTCTATTATGATATTGACTTAGAGTACAGATTAACCCATGAAGATTTGGAAAAAATCGAAGCAGAAATGAAGAAAATCGTTAAGGAAGGATATGAGTTAGAGCGATTTGAACTTCCTAGGGAAGAAGCAATCAAGTATATGGAAGAAGAGCAAGAACCCTACAAGGTTGAATTAATTCAAGACCTACCTGAAGATGCAGTAATTTCATTTTATAAACATGGAGATTTCGTAGACCTTTGTGCTGGCCCTCATCTAATAAATACTAAAAAGCCTAAGGCTTTTAAATTATTAAGCGTAGCAGGAGCTTATTGGAGAGGAAATGAAAATAACAAGATGCTCCAGCGTATTTACGGTATTTCTTTTGAGAAAGCAAAAGATTTGGAAGATTATTTAAAAATGTTGGAAGAAGCCAAGAAAAGAGACCACAGGAAATTAGGCAGAGAATTGGAATTATTCTTTATGGCAGAAGAAGGACCAGGATTTCCTTTCTTCTTACCAAAGGGTGTTGAAGTTAAAAATGAGCTTATGAAGTATTGGAGAGAAGTTCATAAAAAAGCCGGATATGTGGAAATAGAATCTCCCATTATATTAAACAGGCAGTTGTGGGAAACATCAGGACATTGGTACAATTACAGGGAAAATATGTATACGGTAGTAATTGACGAAGAAGATTATGCAATTAAACCTATGAACTGTCCTGGCGGAATTATAGCCTATAAAAGCAGTATGCATTCTTACAAGGATTTCCCTTTAAGAATGGCAGAAGTAGGCAGAGTTCACAGACATGAGTTATCGGGAGCACTCCACGGACTGATGAGGGTAAGAGCTTTTACTCAGGATGATGCTCATATATTTATGCTGCCAGAACAGATAAAGGATGAAATAAAGGGTGTAGCCAAGCTAATTGATGAAATGTACTCCACTTTTGGATTTACCTACCATGTGGAACTTTCTACAAGACCGGAAAAGTTCTTAGGGGAAATAGAGGACTGGGATATGGCTGAAGCTGCGTTAAAGGCTGCTTTAGAAGAATTAGGTTTAGACTTCATAATTAATGAAGGAGACGGTGCATTCTATGGTCCCAAAATAGATTTCCATCTAAAAGACTGTCTGGGAAGAACATGGCAGTGTGGTACTATTCAATTAGATTACCAGCTACCTCAAAGATTCCAATTAGAATATGTTGGCTCTGATGGTCAAAAACACAGACCTATAATGATTCATAGGGTTGCCTTTGGAAGTATTGAGAGATTTTTAGGTATACTTATAGAACAGTATGCAGGAGCATTCCCTACATGGCTTGCACCAGTACAGGTAAAAATACTTCCTATTTCTGATAAATTCTTAGACTATGCAGAGAGAATTAAAGCTGAACTTGATGCCCTTAACATAAAAGCTGAATTAGATAGCAGAGCTGAAAAAATAGGATATAAAATAAGAGAAGCTCAAATGGAAAAAGTACCCTATATGTTTATTGTAGGAGAAAAAGAGGAACAAAACAATAATGTCTCCGTAAGAGAAAGACAAAAGGGCGATGTAGGGTCTATGAGTCTTGAAGAAATATCTAAGATAATATTAGTAAAAATTAAAAATAGAGAAAATGATTCACCGCAATTAGTGTAATCAAAGGAGGATAAAATGAGCACGGTATATTCCCAAAAACAATACCATATTGATTTGGAAGAAGGGGATGTGGGCAAGTACGTAATATTGCCGGGAGATCCAAAAAGATGTGCAAAAATTGCAAAGTATTTTGATAATCCCGTATTAATGGCAGATAACAGGGAATATGTGACTTATACGGGATACTTAGAGGGTGTGAAAGTAAGCGTAACATCTACTGGGATAGGAGGTCCTTCTGCGGCAATTGCAATTGAAGAATTGGCCAACATAGGTGCAGACACCTTTATTAGGGTAGGAACCAGCGGAGGAATGGATATTAACGTTATGGGTGGTGATTTGGTAATCGCTACAGGATCAATTCGAATGGAAGGTACCACTAAGGAATATGCACCAATAGAATTTCCTGCCGTTGCAGATTTCAAAGTTACAAATGCATTGATTAAGGCTGCGGAAAAACTAAATAAAAAGCACCATGTAGGTGTTGTACATTGCAAGGATTCTTTCTATGGACAACATTCACCAGAAAGCAAACCAGCAGGATATGAATTAACTAATAAGTGGGATGCATGGATGAAGATGGGTGCTTTAGCTTCTGAAATGGAGTCAGCTGCTCTTTTCATAGTTTCTGCCTACAGAAAAGTAAGAGCAGGGGCAATATTCAATGTTATTGCCAACCAGGAAAGAAGAAGATTAGGATTAGATGATCCTCAAGAGCACGATACGGAAGCAGCAATAGTTACAGCAATAGAAGCTTTAAGAATTTTAATTAAAGAGGAAAATTAAAGTAAAGGGACTATCACACCACTAAGGTGGATAGTCCTTATATCTTTATACTTCTCCATTTACCAGAATTGTACCTTAGAAGAACAAGCAAGGATCTTAAAGCCTGATCGATAATAAAAGCAAGCCATGCTCCCTCAAGCCCCATATTCCATTGATTTATGAAGTATATGGCTAATAGAGGTCTTACCAATAATACTGTTATAAATGTTATAATGGCCGTAGCTCTGGTATCTCCCGCACCTCTTAAAGCACCTGATAAGATGAATTGGGAGGACTGAAGAGGTTGAGTAAAACTTACAAAGAGCATTATCCTTGCCCCCTGGGTTACAATGGCAGGGTCGTCATTGTACAAGGATACAATTTTACCTCCTCCGAAGATAAAAATTACTCCTAGTACCAGGGAAACGGCCATGCCAAGTCTCCTGGTTCTGTGGTTGTAGGCATGGGCCATATCCGGGCGGTTTTTCCCTAAGCTTTGCCCTGTAAGGGATGTGGCGGATACTGCAAAACCTTGACCGTTCATAAATGTCAGAGCTTGAATATTCATACACACTTGATGGACTGCATATGCAATTGTACCTAAACCTGCAATGGTCTTAACATAAATTATGACTCCTACACGCATTAAAAATTGTTCAATCATGGCTGGAGCACCAATGGTTATTATTTGTTTTATTGATAAAAGGTCTAATTTAAATCCGTCTTTTAAACGAAGGTGAAGGTATTGGTCTCCCTTCATTATATAGATAGAGGCAAAGACGAAGGCTACAAATTGCCCTATTATAGTTGCTAATGAAGCACCTGCAACTTCCATACGGGGAAAACCAAAATTCCCCTCAATTAGAAGATAATTAAAAATTACATTGACAAGATTGGCTGTAAGATTGTAGATCATGGCAGTTCTTGAGTTGCCGGCCCCTCTTAAAGCTGCGGTTATAGTTGAAGTCAGCGCCAAAAAAGGAAAACCTATCATTTGAATTTGTAAATATATGGTTCCTCCCGCTAATACATTATCTTCTGTTGCTCCCATGAATAAAATCATTTTTTCGGAATAAATATATCCTATTATGGATGTTATTACGGAAATAATAAGATTAAGCATTAAGGCTTGCCTAAGAACTAAATTGGCTTTATCAGGTCTTCCGGCTCCCTTATGCCTTGCAACCAGGGCGGTAGCACCTACATTCAGAGAAATGAAAATTATCATTAAAAGGAACTTAGGTTGTACAGTAAGTCCTACGGCAGTCAGTGCCCAGGCTCCCAATCCTCCCACCATCATCAAATCCACCATGGAGGCAAGTTGGGTTAATGTCAGCTCCACTACGGAAGGCCATGCTATTTTTACTATATCTTTATAAAGCATTTTTGATGTTACATTGGGGGGAAGTTGGCTTCTCTTTATATTTTCAACTTCTATATTGTTGCCATCTTCCACTAGGTCGAGGGCAAGGGTGAAGTGGTTAGTTTTACTTTTAGATTTCATTATGACTCCTTAATAAAAAGATAAAAGCCGCCTAAGCGGTCTATATGCGGACTATGCCGCTGATTAAAGATAATTAATCATATCATGAATAATTTATAAAGTCAATGTAGGCAAGATGTTATAAAACTCTTAACCTTTTCTAATCAAATTTTAATTTATCCCTAAAAGATAATTAATTCTTAAGTGGTATTTTATTAACAAGAAAAGAATAATAATTGGAGGAGAAAAAATGAAAGTGACATTGGAACAAATTGATGAACTAAGAAAAAGGGTTAATGTAAGTTACGAAGAAGCAAAAAGAACTTTGGAAAAAAATGATGGGGATTTAATTCAATCAATTATAGAACTGGAAAAGAAAAAGGGCAGAAAAAATGAAAAGCATCATGGAAGATTTAGCCATACGGCAAACAGGCTACTATCTTTGAGATTTTCTGTAAAAGGTAAGGACGGAGCCACTATTGTAGATATGCCTCTGGTAGTAATGTTAATAGGATTTATGATGGCATTTTGGGTTGTAATATTCGGTCTAATATTGGCTGTACTCACTTCATGCCAGATAAAGGTATACAGAGCTACAGGTTTAAATGTAGATAATATAAAAAAGAATGTGAAGGAAACTGTTGATAAAATAAAGGTTAAATCTGAAGAAATATTCAAGGATGATGATAAAAAAGATGAGGAAGACGAAACTGAAAACGAAATAATTATTGAATAAATACCAGGTACCGCCTGGTATTTATTGCGTCAACAAGGTTAACTCATTGGGCCAGTTCTTATTTTATAATTCATTGATAATACAGGAAATAAATAGTATAATAAAACAAAAAGAGGTTTTTATGGGAAAGAAAAAAATATTAATAGTGGAGGATGAACAAAAAATAGCTCGTTTTTTAGAGCTTGAACTGAAATATGAAGGCTATGAGGTTGAAATTGCCAGCAATGGTAGAGACGGTCTTGAAAAAGGCAAGTCCCCGGATATTGATGTGATTATTTTAGATTTAATGCTTCCTGAATTAAGTGGTATTGAAGTATGCAGAAGGCTAAGGCAAACATCCGATGTACCCATAATTATGCTTACAGCAAAAGATGATATATCTGATAAAGTAATGGGCCTGGACATAGGTGCTGATGATTATATGACTAAACCCTTTGCTGTGGAAGAATTATTGGCTCGAATCAGAGTTTTATTAAAAAGAAGAAATAATAACAATAGTAGTGAAGATATACTGAAAATAGGTAAACTTAAACTTTCTAAAAGCAACTATAAGGTTGAATATGACAAGGAGAACATCGAGCTTACAAAGAAAGAATTTGAACTGTTGGAATACTTGATGCGTAATAAAAATATAGTCATGTCAAGAGAAAAAATCTTGGATAATGTCTGGGGTTATGATTATTATGGAGATACTAATATAATAGATGTTTACATAAGATATTTAAGAAGTAAAATTGATCAAAAATACAATGTAAATCTTATTGAAACAGTAAGAGGGGTAGGCTACATAATACGAGAATAAAGGAATTTCCCATGGTTAGGACAATAATTAAAACTTTGCTTAAATTAATTTTGTATCCATTTAGGATAATAATAAAATTATTGATAAGTTTTTTTAAAAGGCTCAAATTTTCTATTGCTTTCAAAATATCCACAACATATGTCTTATTGTATATTGTAATAATAATGATAGCTGCTTTGACTACTACTGTTGGATATTTTTTGCTTGAAATTAGAAAGTTTGAAAATACTGTAATAACAAATGATGTTGAGTATATAGTAAAAAACTTCCCCGAAGTAAGAAATATTAAGGTAAGGGATAGTGACTACAATTCTGTTGAAATATACGATGAAAATTTAAACACATATTTTTCCACAGGAAGGCATGGCAAGTATGTCTCAAGTATATTGCTGGTAATAGAAAAAATACTCTTTGATAATGAATATATTTATTCTGGAGCTTTTAGCTACAGAAATTCTGATTACTATTTAAATATTAGTTACCCGGTAGGAGAAATACTGAAGGATGCCTGGAGAATCAGTTTTGTAGTATTGATTTCAGGAGCTTTAGGTCTTTTATTCATTATTCCTATTGTAGTAAGCACCAGTTACAAGTTAATAGGTCCTATTAAAAATATGACTGAAATTACCAAGACTATAACTGTTAATAATATTAATACTCGACTAGATATAAAGGATGCCCAGGATGAATTAAAGGAGTTGTCTCAAACTTTTAACGAAATGATGGATAGAATAGAAGGGGGATACAAGATACAGCAGCAATTCGTTTCTGATGCCTCCCACGAACTTCGTACTCCCATAGCAGTAATAAAAGGTTATGTAAACATGCTGGATCGTTGGGGGAAGAACGATAAGGCTGTATTAGAAGAATCCATAGAGGCAATAAAAAACGAAACGGATAATATGCAGGATTTAATAGAAAAGTTATTGTTTATTGCCAGGAGTGATAGGAGCACCTTGAACTTTACCAAGGAAGATTTTAGAATCATGAGCATCCTTAATGAAATAGAAAAAGAGACAAAGATGATAGACAAAGAGCATAAATTATATTTTGATTTCTATCATGATGCAATTATTTACGGGGATAAAATGCAAATTAAGCAGGCTATCAGAATAATAATAGACAATGCAATGAAATTTACTCCTCCAGGGGGACATATTATGGTGTCGGGATTTATAGAGGACGATTATTATGTTATTAAAGTAAAAGATACGGGTATTGGAATTAAAAAAGAGGATTTAGATAAAATATTTGACAGACTTTACCGGGCGGAAGAATCCCGAAGTAAAGCAATAGGTGGCCACGGTTTAGGCCTATCTATTGCAAAGATTATACTGTTAGGTCACAAGGGAAAAATACGAGTCAGGAGTAAATTTGGCAAAGGTTCGGAATTCTCCTTATTGTTTCCCTATCTTCAGTCCCAATTTTAGTTTAATTATCGACAATATTAGGCAAAATAAGTCAAAGCACAATCCTTTTTCTAGTAGTATAATTGCTAGTACATTAGGATGAAAGGATGATTGTGTGAATATTGAATTTATTGAAAGTGGACAAGTTCTAACAATTAAGCTAAAAGGAGAGTTAGACCATCATGGTGCCGATCAAATTAGGGATATAATCGATGAAAAAATAAGAAAAAATAATTATAATAAATTAGTAATAGATTTCCATGGCCTTGATTTTATTGACAGTTCTGGCATCGGCTTTATTATCGGACGCTACAAATTAATCAGAAAACGCAACGGAGTAATAGAAATAATAAATGCCAGCACAAAAGTGAGAAGAATTTTAGACATGAGCGGCATCGGAAAAATAATAAATATTATAGGGGGATAAAATGCATAATAATTATGTTTATATTAAAATACCTAGTTTATCCATAAATGAATCTTTTGCAAGAGCAACAGTTGCTGCCTTCTGTTCAAGTTTAAATCCAACAATGAGCGAAATATCCGATATTAAGACTGCAGTATCGGAAGCGGTTACAAATGCAGTGGTACATGCATATAAAGATGAAATAGGTGAAATTGTAATACAATGCAGAATTAAGGGGCAGGTGGTAGAAATAATAGTGGAAGACTTCGGCTGTGGTATAGCAGATGTAGAAAAGGCAAGGGAACCTTTATTTACAACATGTCCAGAATTAGAGCGCTCAGGTATGGGTTTTTCATACATGGAGTCCTTTATGGATGAGTTAGTTGTATTATCAGAAAAAGATGTTGGAACAAAAGTTATATTGAGAAAAAAAATCAGTGAAAAAAAACCAAAGTCTGACTAAAAAATAGGCTTATAAGTTTAATAAGCGAGAGATATAATTTAACATTTTTTAATAAAAAAGGCACTGTTAGTGCTTTTTTTTAGTATTCAAATATCTTTTTTGTAAATAATACTCATGAGGTGATTTATATGAAAAAAAAGATATTTATATTAGTATTATTATTGTTAATTGGTTTTACTGCAATTTATTTTGGAAACAATATAGACGGCTCCCTCAAAAAAATACCGGAAAGTGCAGTTTTATTATAATATGAATTTGTCAATTAATAATAGGAGGGAGGCAAAATGAAATATAATAAAGATAATTACCAGCAGGTTGTTGATGAAATTACACCAAAAAATAAGATGTTAAAAAATTGTATAATGGCTTTTATTTTTGGTGGAGCAATATGTGTAATAGGAGAATTTATTAATGATTCTTTCGTATCATGGCTTGGAATTACGGAAGATGAAGCATCTCCTATGACATCGGTAGTATTGGTTGGAATAAGCGCATTGTTGACAGGCTTAGGCTGGTACGATAAATTAGGGAAAATAGGTGGTGCGGGAACGGTTGTACCGATTACGGGATTTGCAAACTCTGTAGTTTCTCCTGCCCTGGAATTTAAAAGAGAAGGATATGTACTGGGAACAGCTGCAAATATTTTTAAATTGGCAGGTCCCGTATTGCTATTTGGGTACTTATCGTCATTTGTAGCAGGTTTATTAAGTATGGCTTTTAGGTAAGGAGTAAAGATGAAGAAAATCGGAAAAACTTACAAAATAGGCGGGGACGTTGTAATAAGAGACGTATATACCATAGTAGGACCTAAGGAAGGAGAAGGCCCCCTTAAAGATAAATTCGATATGGTAATTACAGATGATTTATGGGGAGAGGATTCATGGGAAAAATGCGAATTAAAGCTTCAAAAAACAGCAGTAGAGAATTTATTAAACAGAAACAGTTTAATAAGAGATAATATTGATCTAATAATATCTGGCGACTTACTTAATCAAATAACTTCTTCTTCCTTTGCTGCAAGAGAATTAGAAATACCATACATAGGGGTTTACGGTGCTTGTTCTACCATGACTTTGACAATGGGTTTAGGAGCACTGATAATAGATGGAGGTTTTGCCGAGAATGTAGTATGTGTTACATCAAGTCATTTCTGCAGCGCAGAAAGACAGTTTAGATTGCCTCTTGAAATGGGAGGTCAACGACATGAGTCGGCGCAATGGACAGTAACTGGCTCAGCAGCAGTGTGGTTGTCCAATAGTGGGAAAGGTCCTAAAATAAAGCACGTTACCTTTGGAAAAATTGTTGATTTAGGTGTTAAAGATGCAAATAACATGGGTGCTGCCATGGCTCCGGCAGCTTATGATTCTTTGAATCAGCACCTTCAGGATACTGGTATTAATTATGACATGATTGTTACCGGAGACTTAGGGGTTATTGGTAAAGCCATAGTAAATAAAATGTTTAATGAAGATAATAACAGTATTGAATCCAAGTATGATGATTGTGGCACAATAATCTTCGATATAGAGAAGCAGGATGTGCATGCTGGAGGTAGCGGATGCGGATGTTCAGCTACGGTGTTTGGTTCATTTTTATACAAAAAATTATTAAACAATGAACTAAAAAGTCTTCTATTTGCATCTACTGGAGCTCTTCATTCTACTACCGCAACATTGCAGGGTGAAAGTATACCAGGAATTGCCCATTGTCTGGGAATTGAGATTTAGGAGGCAATATGAATTATGTAATGAGTTTTTTAATAGGGGGTACCATTTGTTTAATAGGACAAATTGTAATAGACACCTTTAAGAAAAATAATGCCTACTTGCTTGTTGCGCTAGTTGTAACGGGAGTTATATTAGGATACTTGGGTATCTATGACAAAATTGTAGAAATAGGACATTCTGGAGCAACAGTTCCCCTTTTGGGATTCGGAAATTCTTTGGCAAAGGGCGCTATGGAAGAAGCAAGTTCAAAAGGGTTTATGGGGGCATTAAGCGGAGGTATTATAAAGACTGCACCAGGGGTTGCAGCGGCATTAGTGTTTGGATACCTTGTGGCTGTAATATTTAATCCCAAGGGGGATAAATAAAGAGTTCAGATTGGGTCTGAACTCTTTAATTTTCTATGGATTCTAATATCCCATCAATGGGTAGTGGATCTTCTTCACTACCCTCAAATTGATCTATTAAATCATTTATAATATCGTCTAAAATATCTCTGTTTCTTCCGTTGTTACCATTACCATTGTTTCCGTTGCCGTTACCATTACCGTTGTTACCGTTATTGTTGGAGTTTCCGTTACCGTCATTACCTCTGCTTTCTTCATTCAGCCACTGGTCATAATGCCACTTGGTATGGTAGGTGCACATTTTTGTAGGAACCTGGTATTGATAATCTTCCGTCAGTAGTCCTGAGAACCCTAAACTTTCCACTTCAACTCCTAAAACATGAGTTATTTCATTATTTTCATTGAAAGTTACCTGACCAGCGTAAATCTGTTTAATTTCTTCCAAAGTAAATATAATCCTGTCTTCTAACACCTGCTGATATAGTTTTTTAGCTTCAAAGTTCGGTGTTTTCTCTTCTGGATCGTATAGGGGATCCCTAGTTATAAAAACTCTTTCTTCGATTAAATTACCTGGACAATATGGTGATTTCAACATATTGGAGCTGGAGCATACTTCAACTTTAACATGTATGTCGCAAGTAGATGTAGGTTGCGTTCCAGGTACGAAGTATTCAGTTATTATCTGGCTGCCTCTTTGGTCATGGGCACATAGGTCGCCAGGAAGTTTACCAGATTGTGAGCACACACTAACTGGAATTAAATTCGGATTGCGGGTAAAGGTTGCAGGAGGCAAGCCTTGGTGAATTGGAGTCATAATGCCGCTCCATAGTCTTGCGTTATTTCCACTGTCTCCTGACAGTTTCATTTGAACATTATCGTTTCCTACCCAAATTCCTCCCACATAGTAAGGAGTAAATCCTACAAACCAGAAATCTCCGTTTGCTTGTGTTGTACCAGTTTTTCCTGCCACATCAATACCTAATTCTGCCGGAAGTTTTGCCCTGTAGGAAAGACCTGGATTTACAGTAGTTCTCAATATATCAACCATTAGAGAAGCCACCTCCGGACTAACCACAACACGGGTTTCCGGAATTTTTTCCATTATTGTTTCACCTTTAGAGTTAACAACTTTTGTATAAACTATGGGTTCAATGTACACACCATCATTAGCAATAGCACCGTAAGCTGCCGTCATTCCCAAGGGTGAAAATCCCTTCGTAAGACCACCTAAAGCAAGAGATGCTAAATTTACATCGTTATATACCGGGTTTTCTTCTGGGGATACAAAAGTATCATTTTCAGGATTATCTGGATTAATTAAACCTAACTTTGTCAATGAGCTTATTGCAGCATCAAGGCCTATAGTTTCAAGCATAGTAACTGCATTTGTGTTAATGGATTGTTCCACAGATTTTCGCAAGGTAGTTATACCCCAATATTTTACAGCCCTGTGTTCGTACCAATTTTTTGGCCACCTATCGCCCTTTTCATTGTATTTAGGCAGGTCATCTATGGGATAAGCTGCTGAATATCCTAAATCAAGGGCTGGTAAGTATACGGACAGGGGTTTAATAGTTGAGCCTGGTTGTCTTGCAGCATCGGTTGCCCTGTTGAAGGTTCTGCTTCCTTCAATTTGTCTTCCTCCTATTATTGCCTTGATTTTACCAGTTCTGTAATCTAAAATTACCATTGCTGCCTGAGGCTGGACTATACCTTTTTCCTGGTAGTAGAAATATCCTTCAGGGATTTTTAATAAGCCGTCA
The DNA here is from genome assembly GCA_012843025.1 of Tissierellia bacterium. Taxonomy (GTDB): domain Bacteria; phylum Bacillota; class Clostridia; order Tissierellales; family Sedimentibacteraceae; genus Sedimentibacter. The sequence goes on from DURT01000053.1 coordinate 25,442, forward strand.
CTTCCTAAAACAAACATTCCCGGATTTTTGTCCAAATAACTTTTGGGTATTTTGAAAGAACCTTTTGTTCCCTTTTTTTCAAGGATCTCATAATTGTTACCCACATTTAAGGCTCCAATGTTATGAGATACAAAATTCATTTTATCGTCTATGGTATATGCATCCACAATGTCTATAGTGGAAGAATAAATATCAAATTTTTTGGAATTAATGATCAAATCACCGCTGTCATCGTAACTAAATTCATCTGGATTTAAGTAAATGTTGTTTTCTTCATCTAAAATATTTTCTTTAGCGTAAAAAATTAACTGACCGTTTTCGTTAAGTATATTTAGCGCAGAATCTAACATACCGCTGCCCTCGCCACCAGACCACCTGAAATACCTCCAGTCTTGGGCAATAGGCTTATCTCCTGCTGGCTCTGTACCTAAGTAGAGAACTGAAAAATTCTTGAAGGATTCTTCCAAGGATTTTTGCATTTCTACATCGATGGTGGATGTAATGGTCAGACCTCCCTTGTACAGGTAATTTTCAGCCTCCTGGTAGGTCATATTCTGAGTAACCATTAAATCTTCTACGACTTTTTCTTTTACATAGTCCATGGGGGTTGAAGAAATACCTTCTATCTTTGTTTGGCCGGGATTTAATGCGGCACGCATATCTTCTGCAATTGCTTGGTCATATTCTTCCTGGGAAATGAATTCTAATTCCAGCATTCTTCTTAATATTACCCTTTGCCTGTCAACAGCCGACTGATTGAAAACACAAGCATATTGAACGGAACCTATATATACGTAGCCTACAATATCCTCTTCGGGAATATCATTTATATCTTCCAAGTTATATCGGTTAAAAGGAGCATAGTGTAATGTACTTCTTGCAGCTCCCGCCAAAAGTGCACTTTCCGCTAGTGTAAGCTCACTTACGTCCTTGGAAAAATATGCATGAGCTGCAGCCTGAACACCGTAAGCACTTTGACCTAAGGGTATGGTGTTGAGGTAATTCTCAAGTATTTGCTCTTTTGAAAGTTTTCTTTCAACCTGAAGTGCAATGTATATTTCCTTAATTTTTCGTTCCCAGGATTTTTCATTGGTCAAATATACGTTCTTAACCAACTGCTGTGTAATTGTACTTGCACCTTGGGCTGTAGGATCACCAACTTTAACATTATGTAAAAGAGAGCCTCCAATACGTTTTATATCTATACCGAAATGTTTTTCAAATCTATGGTCTTCAATAGCGATAAAGGCGTCTCTTAAATGTTGTGGAATCTTATTGAGAGGAACAATTTCCCTGTTTTCATTAGGGTCGTGAATCTGCTCAATTATATTTCCATTTTCATCAACAATAACCGAACTTTCCGTCAGAGTATGATGCATACCAGTGGGATCAATTTCAGGAGCAGATTTGATTATTCCTAATACCATACCAAAAATAGCTCCACCAACGATAATCATTGCTACAAAAATTATCAGCAGAGTTACACGTATAATGACTTTTCTTTTCTGCTTTGCTTTTTTCTTTTTTCTATCTTCTCTTTTCTTTGTATCTAAGTCGTTACTTTCAACTATCTCTATATTTTTATTCTTTTTTGGCATATTAAACCTCCAGGGTATACATTAGTATATCATAAACAATACCAATATAGTCAATTTTTTTAAATCTAAAATATTATATAATAGTCAGTTAGTGAAATCAATAGCATAAGAAGCCCTATAATAGAAATTATAAAAATCTTAATAATTAGTATCCTTACTTCTACAAACTTATACAAGTCAGTGCAAAATAATTGCAAAAAACCGCTATTGATGTTATATTGTATATAAATTAGCTTAAGAATTCGGAGGATAAATGGAAAAGGAAAGATGCTTGCTTATAGCCGTTCAACTATCTGGTGATGAAAATTCCAATGACATTGAAGAATTGGGACAATTGGTGGAAGCAGCCGGAGGGGAAGTAGTTTCCAGCATTGTTCAGAACAGACAAAGTATTGATAACAGATTCTATGTAGGTCAGGGAAAAGTTGAGGAAATAGCAAATTATGTAAAAGAATTGGAAATAGATACAGTAGTATTTAATGATGAATTAAGTGGATCTCAAATCAGGAATTTAGAGGAAGTCTTAGATGCAAAGGTAGTAGACAGGACTACTCTTATACTTGATATATTTGCCCGGAGAGCTTTTACCAAAGAAGGACAGCTTCAGGTGGAATTAGCTCAGTTAAAATACACTTTACCCAGGCTTATAGGAGTAAATAAGAATCTTTCAAGATTAGGTGGAGGAATTGGAACAAGAGGTCCTGGAGAGCAAAAGTTAGAAATTGATAGAAGAAGAATAAAGGAAAAAATATCAGATATTCAAAAACAGTTGGAAGAATTGGGTAAGGTAAGGGAAACTAAAAGAAAGAAAAGGATGAAGGAACAGATACCCATTGTATCCATAGTAGGTTATACTAATGCAGGTAAGTCCACATTGTTAAATGCTTTGTTGGAAAGTGAGTACAGCGATGAAGAAGCAGAAGGCAAAAAAGTTTTCGCTCATGACATGCTTTTTGCAACATTGGATACAGAATTAAGAAGGGTAAAACTTCCTGGAGGAAGAAAGGCCATTTTTTCCGATACGGTTGGCTTTATCAAAAAACTTCCTACACAAATAGTGGAAGCATTTAAGGGAACATTGGAAGAATTGAAATATGCGGACTTAATAATTCATCTCATAGATATAAATGATGAAAATCTTTCGGTTCATAAAGAAACAACAACTGAACTTATAGAAAAAATTACAGATAAGGATATACCCATCATTACGGTTTACAACAAGGTGGATAAAATCTTGAATGAGAAAATAACTACTGCTTCAACTAATAACATAGTATATATATCTGCTAAACACAAGTACAATATTGATGTGCTGTTAGAAGCTGTGGATACTCAAATTAACGGAATGAAAAGTTTTTATGAACTAAAAATTCCTAATGACCAGCTTAAAGTTTATTATTGGCTTTATGAAAATAGGGTAATTGAATATGAAGAATTTGATGGAGAAGGAGTTTCTTTAAGAGTTTTATTGTATGAAGATGAAATGAAAGAGTTTGAGAAATATATAATAGGTGAAAAGTATGAATAATTACAAATCTGTCCATAAAGAAGGAAGAGATGAAATAATTATTAATAAGTCAAGATTCATAGGTACAGCCTGTCCTGTTGAAAGTGAAGAAGAAGCTTTGGAATTTATTGACAGAATCAAAAAAGAATTCAAGGATGCAACTCACAATGTTTATGCCTATGTTATAGGCGAAAACTCGAACATACAAAGATTTTCCGATGACGGAGAGCCTTCAGGGACTGCAGGCATACCTGTACTGAATGTAATTAAGCAGGAAAATCTAAGAAACGTTGCTGTTGTGGTAACCAGGTATTTTGGTGGAGTGCTCTTAGGTGCTGGAGGGCTGGTAAGGGCCTATACCAAGGGTGCAAAAATCGCTTTGGATAGTGGAATAATAGTAGACAAAAACCTATTTTATGATGTATCATTTAAAATAGATTACACCCTTTTAGGAAAAATGGAAAATGAACTTTTAAAAAATAGCTTCACGGTTATTGACAAGTTGTATGAAGAACAAGTAGAATTTAAACTTATTGTTGAAAGTGAAAGAGTTGAAGAAATAAAGGCGCTGACAGCTGAAATAACTGGCGGAAAAGCTGAAGTGGTCTTAGGTGAGACAAAACATTATTCAGTTAAAGACGGGAAAATAATTTTCTCATAGAATTACAGGCAATATAAGGAGGTTACTATGGCTGGACATTCAAAGTGGAGCAATATTAAAAATCGTAAAGGTAAACAAGATGCATTAAGAGGAAAAATATTTACAAAACTTGCCCGTGCAATAACCGTAGCGGTAAGAGAAGGTGGACAGGACCCCGAATATAACTCCTCCTTGGCAACAGCAATAGAAAAAGCAAAGGCACAAAATATGCCAAAGGACAATATAGAAAGAGCAATAAAGGCAGGCCTTGCAGCAGCATCAGGTGAGAACTTTGAAACTATTACATATGAAGGATACGGCCCCAGCGGGACCGCCTTTATGGTTCAATGTTTAACAAATAATAAAAACAGGACTGCTGCCGACATCAGACATTATTTTTCTAAATATAACGGAAATTTAGGTACTACAGGATGTGTAAGCTATCTCTTTGAGAGAAAAGGAGTTATATCTATTGAAAATAACGGCAATATGGATGAAGAAGAAATAATGATGGCTGCACTCGAAGCAGGAGCCGAAGATTTTGAAGTTGTAGATGGAGGGTATGAAGTAACGACAGTACCTGAAGATTTCATCCAGGTTCTTAATAATTTAAAAGAAGCAGGCTATGAAAACATCAAGGGAGATATTATGTATATTCCCCAAACTTATGTAAAAGTAGAAGATGAAGACGCCCTTAAAAATCTTGAAAAACTATTGGATGCCTTAGAAGATAACGACGACGTCCAGGACGTTTATCACAACTGGGAAATCCCTAATGAAGAGTAATTTTAATGGTTATAGAGTTTATCCTTTAAGTAATGATGTAGGATGAAAGATAACTGAGTTATGTTTTTAACACAACTAATGCCCTTTTTATACTCAAGAAAAACGTATAAAAAGGGTTTTTTATTGCGAAGCTGTTATTGATCCAACCAGTTAAGGTTACTTAGCTCTGATAGGGTATCCTATGAACTTCATTATTATGTAAAAATACAATTAAATAGAATTAGTGCGTTATATGATTGACATTTATCAAACTTGTGATAAAATTACAATTGAGGAAAACATTTGACATTTGAAAGGAGAAGATTACATGGGTAAAAAAATTACAAGAAGAAGCTTCATAAAAGGAGCAGCTGCAGGAGCTGTGGGTGTTGCTGCCTTCGGTCTTGCTGGTTGTACGCAACAGACTGTTCAGGCACCAGAACCATCACCTAACCCAACACCAGCACCAACACCAACTGACGTTCAAAAGCCTGTACAGAATGATGTTAAGAATTTAATTACTCCACAAACTGCGGGAGCACACCTTAACCCCCAGGATTACGATTACAGAAGTAATTCAATTTCTGACTTTTCCAAAACCACTCTATTTTCAGACTGGAAGTTAGGTCCTTTGACTCTAAATCATCGCATGGTCAAAGCAGCTGCAGGTTCTGATACCTTTGCAAACGGTCTCACCGAAGAATCAATAGCTTATTACACTAATTTTGCCAAAGGTGGCGTCCAAATGATCTGGTGTGAAAACTTCGCTAATATACTCACCAAGTACCCAGTTACAAGGAAAAAAGATTTAATGACTTATCCTGTGCATGAATTAGTTGAAGCAGTTCATGCCGAGGGAGCTTACATTGGTTACCAATTTGACTCTATGGGCGCTACTATAGGAAAACAAAATGAAGATGGATCATTCACACAAGCTACTGCAGACGATCTAACATTAGAAGATATAGCTTCTTTCCAGGAAGATATTATAAATGCTGCCAAAATACTTCACGATGCAGGTTTTGATGGATTTGAAATAAATGCGGCTGGCAACAACATTGGACAAGCATTCTTATCCCGAAATCGTAATCACCGTACAGATCATTACGGACCACAGTCATTTGAAAACAGAGCCCGCTTCATTACTGAAATCATTCAGGGAATCAAAAAAGAATGCGGCAAAGATTTTATTGTTCAAGTACTTATAAATGGTATAGAGGAAAACGATCAAAACTTAGGAGACAATTCCCGTTTTACTACAGTTGCAGAAAACAGAGAAATTGCAAAACTGTTGGAGGCTGCTGGAGCAGACAGTCTGCATGTAAGATTGGGGCCTGCAGGTATGCATGTTTGTCAGTTTGCATCAGATCTGTATTTCACAGGATATGGTATCGAAGGAACTACAGGATACGGCACCCAGTTTGATTTCTCACGCCACTGGGAAGGAAAACTTATTGCTAACCATTCTGGTTGCGGAATGATGCTTAACGTAGCCCAAGAAATCAAAGAGGCAGTTTCAATCCCTGTAGGAACTGTTACCTATATGGACCCAGCCCATGCTCCAGATTTCTTTGAACAAGCACTTAAAGATGGAAAAGTAGATTTTCTAATTATGAACCGTCCATTAATTGTAGATACAGAATATGTAAACAAGCTCCGAGAAGGCCGCATTGAAGAAATTGCTCCTTGTACCCGATGCCTGCACTGTCATTTTGACAGAGATGAGGAAGGTAATGTATACGAGCACTGTCGTGTAAATGCATGTGTTCAAAGGGCTTATCGAGAAAAAATGCCAGAAGGTTATGAACCACTTCCTGCAAATGGTAAAAAGAATGTTATGGTAGTAGGTGGTGGTCCTGCTGGAATGGAAGCAGCTCGCATTGCAGCACAACGTGGATACAACGTTACTCTTTACGAAAAGAAAGGAATGCTTGGTGGTCTTCTTCCATTTGCATCAGCCGTCAAAGGTCCTCACGAAAATCTAAACGACCTTCGTGATTATTTAGAACATCAATTAGAGCTTAAAGGTGTAAATGTGGTTACAGGCCAGGAAGTAACGGCTGATTTTATCAAAGAAAAAGCACCTGACGTTGTAATTCTTGCTGTAGGTGGAAAACGTGACACTTTAGGTTTAACCGGAACTGCTGGTACTAATATCATTTCCATCGATGACATTGCCTCTGCTGATATCGGAGAAAAAGTAACCATAGTAGGTGGCAATGCACAGGCAGTGGATATTGCTCTTTATCTAATAGCCCAAGGTAAGCATGTTACCATTGTTTCTCCAGATCCAATTGAAAAACTTGCTAAAGGTCAGTCTGAATGGGTTAAAACTTTTACACTTCCAATGCTTTATGCTCGTGGTACTCGCGTATGGCCTAACGCCAAGATTACTTCTGTGAAAAACAAGGAGATTACAATTCTCGGTGAGACCGGAGTTGAGGTGACTGTTCCGTGCGATACAGTTATCGAAGCAATGGATATGCTACCCAATACGGAAATAATCGAAAGCCTTACTGGTATAGAGACTTATGCAGTGGGTGATTGCCAAAAACCTTGGAATTTTGCAGAAGCTATTGCATCTGGTAATCTAACTGCCCGCAAAATTTAACAAATAGTCTTATGTAATTAATAAAAAGAACTGTCTTAAAATAGGTAACTAAGAATTCTAATTATTGTCAATTATAGTTAGAAAAATGAAATATTAACAAATGTAAAATAATAAACAATATGGGCGTTTAAGCATAATAGCTTTAAACGCCCATATTGAGTTTTATTTCCCCTTAAATATAGGTTTTCTTTTTTCTAGGAATGCGTTGACAGCTTCCTTGTGGTCTTCAGTAAGTGAACTTTGAGCCATGTATTCCGCTTCTTTTTTGTTAAATTCACTTAGGTTTTTATAAAAAAATTCATTTATTAATTTCTTTTGCAAAGATATTGCCTTAGTAGGTTTAGCTGCCAGCATATTTGCTAATTTTAATGTTTCTTCTTTAAGAGTTTCTTCTGTTGTAAGTATATTACAAAGACCTAATTCGTAAGCTTCTGTTCCTGATAATGGTTTTGAAGTCATTAGAAGTTCTGTAGTTTTTGCTAATCCAATGTATGATTTCATAAAGTAAATAAGTCCCGAATCCCCTGGAAAACCAAGATCAATAAATGCAGTGATGAATTTACTTTTATCAGTGGCCACTCTGAAATCACATGCCAATGCAAAAGAAAGACCTGCCCCTGCAGCAGCTCCGTTAATCATAGCTACAACAGGCTTTTGACATTCACGTACTGCTTTTGTCATATTTCCCGCCATTACTATTAGATCTTCAGGCAATGGAACATTATTGTCTATGTAGTCTTTAAAATCTAATATATTTCCACCGGCTGAAAAATTTTTTCCTTTCCCTGTAACCACAACAGCTCTTACAGAATTATTTTCACTGCAATTTTTTAAAGCATCGATTATTTCACCATAAGAAGCTTCAGCAAAAGCATTGCCATACTTTGGTCTATTGAATGTAATAAAGCCAATATTGTTTTCAATAGTAAAAATAATTTCCTTATACATACATCCTCCTTGGAACCGTAGCTCTATTATAAAATAGTATGTTCGATAAAAATTTTAACTCCTATTGAAACTAATATTATTCCACCTAAAATTTCAGCTCTTTGTTTAAATAGTTGTCCGAATTTTTTTCCTAAGTGACAACCAAGTAAGGAATTAAAAAATGTAATTATGCCTATAGACAGGGCAGCAGCTATAATATTTACCTTCATTACTGCAAACCCAACACCAACTGCTAAGGCATCTATACTAGTTGCAATTGCCTGTAACAGCAAGGTCTTTGGAGTTAGATCTCTATTGTCGGTCAAGCAAACTTCAGGATTTTTAAGTTCTCTTAGAGCATCTACTATCATTTTCGAACCTATGTACCCTAGAAGAATTAATGCAATCCAATGGTCCAAACTTGCTATTGTATCACTGAAGGTAGAACCAATAAAGAAACCTAGGACAGGCATGAATGCCTGGAAGAATCCGAAGGCAGCAGCTGTTGATATAATTTGTTTTTTATTAAAATTATCGTAACACATACCGTTTGAAATTGAAACGGCACATGCATCCATAGATAAACCTAATGATGTAAATAATATCGTAATAGAACCCATGTAACACCTCACTATATAAAGCAGCTTACCAGATAACCTTGTACACAAAAAAATTATCGTAAGCCTTCCTGTCTTTAATGTAACATGTTAGTTATTATACCACATATAACGAGAAATATGGTAAATAGTTGACTTATTTTTTTAAATAGATAAAATATAAATCATAAGAATGAAATGAGGTGTGTTATGGCTAGACCAAGAAAATGGAGAAAAGTTTGCTGTTTACCGGATGTGAACCGTTTTGGACCTTTAGATTCTACGGGAGAAAAAAATCATTTTGTTATAATGTCTGTAGACGAATATGAAACTATAAGACTTATAGATTTAGAAGGACTTACCCAGGAAGAATGTGCTGGTTTGATGAATGTGGCCAGGACTACGGTGCAAGGTATTTACCAGTCTGCCAGAAAGAAACTTGCAGAATTTTTGGTAGAAGGTAAAGTTTTGAGAATTGAAGGTGGAGATTACAAACTTTGTGAAGGAGAAGGGGAAGAACACAAAAGATATTGTCATAGAAACAGATGTGGGAGAAAAATTAAACAATTTTAAAAATCCTCTTTATAAAGTTAAAATAGCGGTTGCAATAGGTTTTTACTTTTGATATAATCGAAGGAAAAGTTAATAAATACAATGATTGGAAGTAGTAGGTTTGTACTCAATTTAAGAGAGCCGTCGGTTGGTGGGAGGCGGTATTGAAAGAACTGAACTCGTCCATGAGTATTTGATGCGAAAGAAGTAGTTTCAAACGGTTACTCCGTTACAGTATTGAGTGAGGCTTATGCCTAATTTGGGTGGTACCGCGGAGATCTTCGTCCCAACTGGGAGGAAGTTTTTTTTATAACCCAACCCTTTGAAAATTGTATTCTTAAATAAAAAGTTGGAGGCAAAAATGAAATCATATAATCCAAATGTAATTGAAAAAAAGTGGCAGGAAATATGGGAAAAAAATAAAGTTTTTAAAGCGGAAGATAATTCGAATAAAAAGAAATTTTACGCATTGGTGGAATTCCCCTATCCGTCAGGAGTAGGACTCCATGTAGGGCATATTCGTGCCTATACTTCCCTTGAAGTAATAGCAAGGAAAAGAAGGTTGGAAGGGTATAATGTATTGTTTCCTATTGGATGGGATGCTTTTGGTCTGCCCACTGAAAACTATGCCATGCAGACAGGAAAACACCCCAGGAAAGTAACTGATGACAATATTAAGGTTTTTACGGCTCAGTTAAAGGATGCCGGATATTCTTTTGATTGGTCAAGAACTGTTGATACTACAGATCCTGACTATTACAAGTGGACTCAATGGATATTTCTTCAATTATTTAAACATGGTCTTGCATTCAAGGATAAGACCTATGTGAACTTCTGTAACAGCTGCAAAGTTGTTCTTGCCAATGAAGATTCTCAGAACGGTATCTGTGACCGATGTGGTAATCAGGTAGTACAGATGGAAAAGGACGTTTGGTTTTTAAAGATCAGAGATTATGCAGACAAACTATTAGAGGGATTGGATGAAGTAGATTACCTGCCCAGAATAAGACTTGAACAAGAAAACTGGATAGGTCGCTCTTATGGTACAGAAGTTGATTTTAAACTAAAAGGTACGGAAGATAATTTAAGGGTCTTTACAACCAGGCCAGACACCCTATATGGAGTTACTTTTATGGCAATTGCACCAGAGCACCCCTATATTGAAAAATATGCATCTTTAATAGAGAACTTGGATGAAATTAAAGAATATCAGGAAGAATCAAAAAAGAAAACAGAATTTGAAAGAGTACACTTGGCAAAAGATAAAACAGGTGTAGAAATAAAGGGTTTGACTGCTATAAATCCAGTTTCTGGAGAGGAAGTGCCTGTTTGGGTTGCAGACTATGTTATGATGGGATATGGCACGGGCGCTGTTATGGGTGTTCCTGGACATGACCAAAGAGACTGGGAATTTGCAAGAAAGTTTAACATACCCATTATAGAAGTAATTGCTGGAGGAAATATAGAAGAGGAAGCTTATACCGATGTGGAAGACGGAATACTGGTAAATTCCGGCATGATTAATGGCTTAAGGGTAAAAGAAGCAATTGAAAAAATAACGAATTATTTGGAAGAAAACAAATTAGGTGAAAGAAAAACAAACTATAAAATGAAGGATTGGGCATTTAACAGGCAAAGATACTGGGGAGAGCCTATTCCAATAATTCACTGCCCTCATTGCGGAATGGTTCCAGTACCGGAAGAAGAACTACCCCTAAAATTGCCAGAAGTTGAAAATTACCATCCAACAGATACAGGAGAATCGCCCTTGGCCAACATTCCAGAATGGGTTAATGTTAAGTGCCCTGTTTGTGGTGAAGATGCCAAAAGAGAGACAGATACCATGCCTCAATGGGCAGGTTCTTCATGGTATTTCTTAAGATATATAGATCCTCACAACAATGAAGCAATTGCTTCAAAGGAAAAATTAGATTACTGGGGTCCTGTTGATTGGTATAACGGTGGTATGGAGCACGTAACCAGACATATGATTTATTCAAGATTCTGGCATAGATTCTTGTACGATATAGGAGTAGTGCCATTTAAGGAACCTTATGCAAAGCGTACTGCCCAGGGATTGATTCTTGGAGCAGATGGGGAAAAAATGTCTAAATCAAGAGGAAATGTAGTAAATCCCAACGACATAATTGATGAATTCGGTGCAGATACTTTAAGAACCTATATAATGTTTATTGGGGACTATGAAAAATATGCAATTTGGAATGATTCTAGTGTTAAAGGCTGCAAGAGATTCTTAGACAGGGTTTGGAAAATGCAGGAGTTGATTACCGATGAAGAAGGATATTCCAAGAAGCGGGAAACTCTTATGCATAAAACCATTAAAAAAGTTAGTGAAGATTACGAAGCTATGAAATATAATACTGCAATTGCTGCAATGATGAGTTTTGTAAATGAAATATACAATGATGGCGAAATTACCAGGGATGAATTCAAAACATTTATTACATTACTGTATCCAGTTGCTCCTCATATAACGGAAGAAATGTGGCAGGAACAAAAATTTGAAGGAATGCTAAACCAACATTCATGGCCTGTTTGGGATGAAGAAAAAACTATAGATGATGTTATAGAGCTTCCTGTACAGGTGAGTGGTAAGGTAAGAGGAAAAATTTTAATACCAAAAGATGCAACTGTGGAAACCGCAAGAAAATTAGCATTAGAAGATGAAAATATATCAAAATATGTAGAAGGTAAAACTACGGTAAAAGAAATTTACGTACCAGGAAAAATATTTAATATAGTTGTTAAATAGGAATTTACTATAGAGGCATTTAAAACTTAGGTTTTAAATGCCTTTAAAATGAAGGAGCAAGGGCTAAACATCAATCTTATATTACTTGAGTGGGGTTCTTAATGCTAATAAATTTAAAAAAAGTGTTGACAAAATTTTTAGCTTGGTGTATGATAGCACTAAATATAGAAATGCGTTGATGCAGAGAAAGATATTTTGATCATTTACAGAGAGTTGGGTAAGGTGAAAGCCAACAATGAAAGAAATATGTAATATTCACTGCGGAGCAGGTTTGTTCAACGGGTAATCCAAGTAGACAAACACGTGTACCCACGTTACAGGGTTAGAAGTTGTTAGACTTCGAAGAGTGATGATGAGCATCAAAAGATGAGCGTCATAAATAGGGTGGTACCGCGGAAATATAATCTTTCGTCCCTATAAGCACATTAAAAAAATGTGTTTATAGGAGCGAAAGATTTTTTTTATTGATTTCCCTTATGTATAAAACTTGGCCAAGTTTTAATATAAATTAA
>DURT01000054.1 GCA_012843025.1 Tissierellia bacterium
GACAATAATTTTAATACATTTTCCACTTGAAGTCTAACTCCTACTTTTAAGCACTCTTCATCAATATCGAAAGTTTTCGTATGTAGTGAAGATATAATACCTTTTTCTCTATTCCCGCATCCCAAGTGGAAAAAGGCACCTTTTGCATGATCTAAAAAGTATGCGAAGTCTTCCACTCCAAGACTTGGAAATTCCATGTAATTTATATTTTCTTTTCCCAATAGTTTTTCTGCGTTTTCCTTTATTACTTCAACTATTTCATTATGGTTAATCAGTGATTTATAGCCTGCTTCAAACTTTGTGATACCTTCTCCTCCATAAGCTGCCGCCGTATTTTTAACAATGTCTGTTATTCTGTTCTTAGCAAACTCTCTTGTTTCTTCATCCAAGGTTCTTAAAGTTCCTATAATAGTAACTTCATCTGCAATAATATTAGCTTTTGTTCCCCCTTTAATTGTACCTAAGGATATTACTACAGAATTTAAGGGTGATATATTTCTGCTTACTATAGATTGTAATGCTGTTATAACGTATCCTGCTATTACTATGGCGTCTATTCCTGTATGTGGGTGTGCCCCGTGAGCTGATTTACCCTTAATGGTAATATAAATATAATCTGATGAGGCGTTAAGTTTACCGTATTTAAGCTCTACTCTTCCCACATCCAAGGATGGGGCAACATGAAGTCCCAGCACATAATCTACCTTAGGATTTTTCATGCAGCCTTCTTTAATCATTCTTTCCGCACCGCCTACAGTTTCTTCCGCCGGCTGAAAAAATAGTTTCACGTTTCCTTGTATGGACTTTTCTGTAGCAGATAGCTCCTTAATAATTTTAGCCACTCCCAAAAGTATGCTTGCATGAGCATCATGTCCGCAGGCATGCATTACACCTTGATTTATTGAGCTATAAGATGTGTTGGATTCTTCTAATATGGGAAGAGCATCAATATCTGCACGTACTCCCACAGTCTTGCCAGGATTTTTTCCTCTTATGATTCCCATGACTCCAGTTTCTGCAATAGGGTAATTTTCTATTTCCCATTTATTTAAGTATTCACGGATTTTTTTCTGGGTTCTGAATTCTTTTTCGCTAAGTTCGGGATGTTTGTGAAAATCTCTCCTTATTTCAACTAATTCATCAAATATTTCTTCTATTCTTTTATTAATATCCATAGTACCCCCTATAGGTTATTGTATGGTTCCACTTTCAGTGAATTTTACTGTTCTTAAGTCTGCATCAATAATTACATTGGTTCCCAAGGCAAGGGTCGGCTGTGGAAAGTTATGTCCTGCTTTAAAATTGTATATAATGGGCTTGTTAAACCTTAACAGAGTATTTTCTATAACTTCCATTAGAGGAAGGTCTAGTCCTCCTTCATAAGATTTCTCTTCTCTTTCACAGTGCAGGAAAGTGCCTAAAATTATTCCAGAACAGTGGTCAAATTTTCCTGCTAAGGCCAAGGATGTGAGCATCCGGTCTATTTTATATACAGGCTCTCCCACTTCTTCAATAAATAGTATCTTATTCCTAGTATCTATTTCATAGGGAGAACCTAAGGTTGATACTAAAAGAGTCAAGTTTCCTCCTATAAGAGGGCCCTCTCCCTTACCTGTGTTTAAACTTTTTAATTCTTCGTCCTTGGGATTAGTATACAAACCTGCAGGCTCAGAATTAAAGATATTATTCACGAGACTTTCCCGGGTATAATAATCAAATTTAACCTTGTTGTTTTTCACCTTTGCAAAGTTTGATGTTGCCATAGGTCCGTGGAAGGTTACTAAATTACATAATTGGTTGAAGGCTATATGAAGGGCAGTAACGTCGCTGTATCCTATGAATACCTTAGGATTTGATTTTATCATTTCATAATTCAAGAGATTTAGTATACGGGTGGCTCCATAACCTCCTCTTAAACATATAATTCCCTTTATATTTTCGTCATTAAAAGCATCGTTTACGTCTTTGGCTCTTTCTTCATCAGTTCCAGACAGGTGCCCATAGCTCTTGTAACAGCAGGGATACATTACAGGATTAAGGCCTAAGGCTTCGACTATTAGTTTTCCTTTTTCTACAGTTTGAATACCACATGGAGAAGAAGGGGCTACTACAGCCACCTTGTCACCTTTTTTTAAGGGCTTTCCTTTAATCATAATTCCTCCTATAATTATAATAAAAGATTCATATAATAATATGAATCTTAAGTCTATAGCTATTCATTATTCTGTTGCTTCGGCAAGACTGTCTTTTTCTACATTTGATGTAAGAGGTACATCGTATAAATCATATACAAATTCAATAATCTTCTCTCCATCTGGTATGAAGAAAGAAAGTGCCCCCATGTACTTAGGTGTTCCTGGTAACATGTAGGTGGAAAGTTTATCTGTTGAAAATCCAATTGCATCCTTTGTAAGCCCTAATAATTCCGTTAAGGTAAAATTAGTTTTCACATGGGGATAGACAGCATTTATTACGCTTGGTAATTTCAGGCTTAAAGACTTTTTAATTGCTGCCTTGACAAATTCTTGCTGGGTTTTTACCCTGCCTAAGTCACCGTCGGGATAGGATGGATATCCTGGATCTCCTGTTCTGAATCTTAATAGCTCAATTGCCTTATCCCCATAAATAACTCTTTCTCCTGCAGGAATATCTATATATAAAGGCGGTTTATCGTATATATCTGTATACTTCATATGGAAAGGTACGTTGAAATTCACGCCTCCAATGGCATCTACTGCAGCTCTTACACCATCATATTCCACTGTAACGTATTTATCCACAGGAATTCCAGTTATATCTTCTACTGCTTTCATTAAAGCTTTATGACCGTCTTTTTCACTGCCGAATACAGCATTAATTTTTTGCATATCTGAATATTTGCCATATCCTTCTCTTAAATAATATGTGTCCCTGGGTATGGAAATTATATCTGCTTCCTTAGTTTTTCTGTCGAAGCTTGCAAGCATTATAGTATCCGTCCTGGTTCCTTCGAGGCCTACTAAAAGGACATTTACACGATTGCTGTTATGCATGGCTCTTTCTAAGGGTGTGGCAAATTCCATATCTTCATCTCCTGTAAAATCAGGATTTTCACTGTCTGCTATTTCATCCGAAATATCACCAGGAGAAATATATTTTGCATAAGTATAAATACCTGTTCCTATTACTAGTGTAAATATTATTAAAGAAATTATAAATACTTTAATAAAATGTTTCATAATATTCCGCCTTTCAGTATTATTCCGTACTTAAATTATATAATGAATATATTAGATTCTTAATTCCTTCTTCGTCTGGAATGTAGAAGGATAATCCTTCCAAAGGTGTTTCCATGCCCGGCAAAGTATGTCCATTGATATTTTCAGCAGAAAAGCCTACCAAATCACTTGCTAAATTAAGTAAGTCGGAAGCCTGTATATTTGTTTCAATATATGAGTAAGCTTCTTTTATTAAGGCAGGCAATTGCAAGCCTAAAGCTTTTTTGGCAGCGGACTTAATAAATTTTTGCTGGGCTTCTATTCTCCCCAAATCTTGATTACTATATCCGCTTCTGTATCTTAAAAATTTTAATGACTGTTCTCCGTTAAGAAGCTGTAATCCCTCGGGAATATCTATATACAAGGGTGGGTCATCATAAGGGTCAGTATATTGCATATGAAAGGGAACATTTACTTCCACTCCCCCAATTAGATTAACACATGCAACTACTCCTTCATAATCTATAGCAATGTATTTTTCTAAAGGCATTCCCAATAATTCCTGAAGTCTTATTGTCAATCCTTCAATTCCTTCTTCACCGTAAATAGCATTGATTTTTTTAAACTCGGGATTCACATCGGCACTTCGAGGAAGATATGTGTCCCTGGGCACTGAAATTATATCTGCTATTTTATCATTTAGATTGTAACTTACTACCATAATAGTATCAGTTCTATAGTTTTCAAGCCCTACCAGGAGTACATTAAACCTCTTAATATTAGACGCAGCTTTCCCTACGGGAGTTCCATAATCAAAGGTAGATGATTCGTAAAATTCAGTTTTTTTCGTATTTTCATCAATAGGACTGATTGAGCCTATTACGATGTCTTTATCAATCAAAAGAATATATCCTAAAGCTGTAACGCTTAATATAAAAATAATAAGTATTAATGATGCAATAAATACTTTTAAAAAATGTTTAACCATGTTACACCTTTATCATATTGTTTACATTAAACAATTATAACAAAGTAGAGTTTTTATTTCAATTGTTATTATATAAAATTTAAATTCATAATTATTCATTTTATTGGATTTTTCTTTTCTCAGTTAAACATTTTCTTTATGTTATCCTTTGAATATCTTAATTTGTAAAAAATATTTGTTTTTTCATAAATATGTATTGCAATTTACATGAAAAACTGCTAAAATGTAAATATCTATTTAATATGTAAGTCTCAAGAGTTTTGCCCTGTCGGCCAATTCTTGTAGTATATTTAAGTTACTGAAGCATAGTAGTATTAGTTTTTAGAAATAAGCATTAATATATTTAGTAAGTATTACTTATATTAATATTGGTATTTCAAGGAAATGAAAAGGACTACATGTGTAGTCCTTTTTCATTATATATAATTATTTGTATCATGGAGGATTTTTAATGAAAACAGGAACAGTAAAATGGTTCGATTCTGCAAAGGGTTTTGGATTTATTACCAGTGATGAGGGAAATGATGTATTTGTACATTTTTCAGCAATCTTAGTTGATGGTTTCAAAACTTTAGAAGAAGGCCAAAAAGTTTCTTTCGAAGTAGTTGAAGGGGCGAGAGGACCACAGGCTGCAAACGTAGCAGTAATCTAAAGAAAAAGCACATTATGTGCTTTTTCTTATGTATAAACCACCAAGTTTATCCCTTCCACTACTTACAAAATAAAGTAGGAGGGATATTTATGGTTAAGCTCTTCCCATCAATTCTTCCAAAGTTGGCATTCCACCTTGTGCGCCTAATTTTGTAACAGTCATGGATGCAGCTTTATTAGCAAATTTAATTGCATCTTCCAAAGAGTCTCCACGAACTAATGCAGCAGCTAAGCCGCCGCAGAAAGTATCTCCTGCCCCAGTGGTATCGACTACTTCTACATCGTAAGTTGGTACAGTCTTTATTTGATTTCCATCGTAATACATAGCTCCCTTAGATCCTAGGGTAACTATAAGTTTATTAGGATATTTTTTTAGTACTTCACTAGCATCACTACTAGGTCCGAATATTATTTTTAACTCATGCTCATTAGGAGTTATATATGAAGCATTTTCTATTATAGTACTGCTTAGCACCATTCCTGGTGCAGGATTAAGCATAACCTTTACGTTGTTATTTTTACATATTTCTAGTGTATATTCAACCACTTCCATAGGTATTTCCAACTGTAACAGTACCATGTCTGCCGACTTAATAAGTTCTATATTTTTGTCTATTAACTCCTTAGAAACTTCGAAGTTTGCCCCGGCTATAACTATTATACTATTGTCTTTTTCTGCCACAACTATGTTGGCAACTCCTGTGGGAACATTTTCTACAACTTCTATAGCTTCCGTCTTTACATTGGCTTCTTGTAAATTTTTTATGGAAAAATCACCGTTAGAGTCATTTCCTACACATCCTACCATGTAGGTTTCTGCCCCTAATTTAGCGGCTGCTACTGCCTGATTGGCACCTTTTCCCCCAGGCACCAACTGGAAGGTATTTCCCATTACAGTTTCGCCTGCTTTTGGTCTTATATCAGATGTAAAGACCATGTCCACATTTATACTTCCTACTACTACAACCTTTCCCATCTCTTCCTCCTTCAGACTGACTTTAAAGGGGACATTCCTTCAGACTGTCTTCCCAGACCGGTACCCGAAAGGTGTCCCCATCTTTTATCCTACCATTTCATCTAATTTATATAGATCATTAAGTAGAATTTCTCTGAATTTTTCAGTATCCACATTGGTTAATACTCTTGGATATGTTTCGTCATACTTAATCCAATCTCTTACATCCACTATGGTATTTCCTCTGCTCAGTTCTTCAGAACAGTCTACATCTACCCTCATGTGTTTGAATTCAAATAACTCTGGATATAGTAAGTACATAATGGCGCAGGCATCGTGAATAGGAGTGAAGGTTCCTTCTTTTACATGGTCACCTTTAAAGTAATACTGCAGCATCTTGCCGCATAATTCCGTTACCTTGCCTGTACTTTGAGCCAACTTCTCAACATCTTCCTTGTATAATCCCGATGAATGGGTAACATTAAGGCCGCTCATTACAATGGGAAGCTTTGAATCAAAAACAATTTTGGCTGCTTCCGGATCTGCCCATATATTGAATTCCGCACAGGAGGTACGGTTACCTCCAGAAGTTGAACCTCCCATTATGGAAACTAATTCAATATTTTCAATTACTTCGGGAAAAACTTTAATTAATAATGCAATATTAGTTAAGGGGCCCACAGGAACCAAGGTTACTTTTTCTTCGGAGGACAATATGGTATCTCTTAAGAATGTTATTGCATTATCAGAATAAAGCTCTATTTTAGGCTCCGGCAACTGATAATCTCCCATGCCGTTTTCCCCGTGTACGTTACTTGCGGCAGCCTTTTCTCTTAACAGAGGTCTTTTTTGACCCATGGCTATTTTTATGTCTTTGTTGTAATAAGACATTACTTTTAAAGCATTTGTTGTTACTTTTTCAATTGTTTGATTCCCGGCAACTGTAGTGATTCCTAAAATATTTAATTTATCCTCGTTTGCTAATGCAAAGGACAAGGCGACTATATCATCTATGCCAGGATCACAGTCAATAATTATGTTTCTTCTTTTCATATTACACATCCTTATATTAATCTTTAGCTTTATCTGCCCATGAGGCGTTGCCTTTTTTTCATTCTACTATAACTATATATACCTAAACCTATAAGAGTAGTCAAATATGGTAGCATTTGAACCAGCTCATGAGGCAGTGTACCTAACTGCAGTATGTTGGAAATCGCCTGGGCTGCACCGAAAAGCAGGGATACCAAGAAGGAGCCTATAGGAGTGTTGCCTCCCATGGCGCTGGCAGCCAATGCAATAAATCCTCTACCTGCACTCATACCTGTAGTAAATCTGGTCATATATCCTCCAGAAAGGAAGAATCCTCCCATGGAAGCTAAAACTCCGCTAAGAATTAATGATATATATCGAATTCTATCAGGGCTTATTCCTACTGATTCTGCAGCATCTTTATTTTCTCCAACTGCCCTTATTTGTAATCCCAAGGGTGTTTTGTACAGGAATATATGAACTACTACAACCATAATAAGAGAAATGTAGGTCAATATGTTTTGATTGGACAAAACAGTTCCTATAAAGGGGATATTTTCAATAACGGGTAGACTTACCATGGGAATAGTCAAACTGTTAATGGAGGAGGAAATTCCTCTGTCACCCGATACAAAGAGTAGAATCAATATAGTTGCCCCGTTGGCTATTAAGTTTATGGCAATGGCAGCTAATATTTCGTCAGTTTTAAGTTTCAGAACAGCGAATGCAAGGAACAATCCTATAAATCCTCCAACAACCATGGTGGCCAATAATCCAAGCCAGGCGCTTTGGAAAGCTGCGCTGAAAATTACTCCGAAAAGTGCTGCAAATAGCATAATTCCTTCCAAGGCCATATTAACAACTCCTGATTTGGAGGCTATTGCAGAAGCCAAAGCAGCAAATAATATGGGAGTTGTTGCTCGCAATGTATTATTCAAAAATTCTGGTGAAAGAATTGCATCTACTATCATATTATTCCCCCTCCCTTTCCATTAATTCTGCTTTTGCTTCTTTAGCAACAAGCTTATGTCTGTACTTGCTTAAGAATTGCTCTGCAACTACTAATAAGATTATTATTCCTTGTGTTATAATAACTATTTCTGTAACTACATCTGTTGAACGCGACATAATTGATGCACCGGTACGAAGATATGCAAGGAAAAAGGCTGCAAAGGGAACATATATAGGATTTTTCTTAGCTAAGGTGGTGATAATTATAGCATCCCATCCGTAACCTAAAAGAGAAGTCCAAGTAAATCTATTGTACATTCCAAGAAGTTCCACTCCTCCACCTATTCCGAAAATAAATCCTCCTAAAAGCTGTGAAATCAATGTAATCTTTACTACATTTATTCCGGAATACCTTGCGAAATCCCTATTTTCTCCTGTAATACGGAGCTCATAGCCTATTTTGGTTTTATACATGAAAATATATCCTAATATTGCCACAGCAATTGCGATAAATAGACCAACATGAATTCTTGTTCCACTTATAATGGGACTAAACTGAGTAACTGAAGGTACTGCAAATGAAACTACGGCACCTGCCTTAGGGTCACGTAAAATATTGCTTAGCACATAGTTAGAAAAGTATAGTATTAAGTAATTCATCATCAGTGATGAAACTAATACATCGGATTCTGTTTTTATTTTTAAAATTGCAGGAATTGCTGTAACAATCATACCGAATAAACCAGCTACCAAAATTGTGGCCAAAGGGCTTAATCCTGCAGGCAGGGCTGTATTTAAAGCAAAGTAGGTGGCAACTAATCCTCCTAAGTGGAAAGCACCTTCTCCTGCCAAGTTTATTTCATTGGCAGCAAACATAATGCTTACACCTGTACCTGTGAAAATCAGGGGTATCATAGCTTCTATAACATTGCCAAAACGCCTTTGACTTTGAAGGGGTCCTGTAAGAAGCTGTACTATTGCTTTCACCGGCTCCTTGCTTGTCAAAAATATTATTCCAAAAGATATAAGCAGGGCAATGGATATTGATAATACAGTTCGTAATATATTATATTTAGTATTACTGTTCATATAATAAACCCTCCAAATTGTCATCTCTTTTTATTCCCAACATGTATTCCCCTAATTTTACTTCCTCTAAATTCTTAACATCCTTAAATACCCCTGTAAATTTGCCCTTGTAGATTACAGCTAACCTGTCGCTTAACTCCAAGACTTCATTTAGATCGGCAGAAATAAGTATGACTGCACAACCGGCGTCTCTAAAATCTATTATTCTTCTTCTGATAAATTCCGCCGCCCCAACATCTATACCCCTAGTAGGCTGATTGGCTATAATAATTTTAGGATTTGTGGAAAATTCTCTGGCAACTACAACTTTCTGAATATTTCCTCCCGAAAGCATTCCCACATTTTGTTTATAGGATTTGCACTTTACTAAGTATTCTTTAATTAATTCCTTTGCTCTACTTTCAATCTTTTTATTTTTAAGAAGAACTTTTCCCGAATATTCCGGTTTGTGATATTGATTTGTAAACATGTTATCCATTATGTTCATATTTTTAGCGCAGCCGAAAGTCATTCTGTCTTCTGGTATGTGGGACATTCCAAAATCTCTTAATTCTCTTATGCTGTATTCTTTTACCTCTTTGTCAAATACAGTTATTTCTCCTGTATACTTATTTGACAATCCTGTTAGAACTTCCACCAAGTGTCCTTGACCATTTCCTTCAACTCCAGCTATGCCGAAAATTTCGCCAGCTTTTACGTCAAAGGACATGTCGTCAACTCTCTTTATTCCAGTAGTTCCTGTAACAGTAAGATTTCTGACTCTCAGTACAGTTTCTCTTAGTTCTGAGGGTTTTTTATCAAAGGTTAATACAACATCTCTACCCACCATTAGTCTTGACATCTCAGCGGTAGATATGTCTTTTACATGGTAGGTACCCATACTTTTACCATTCCGCATTATGGTGGCTCTGTCGCATATTTCCTTTATTTCATCTAATTTATGGGATATGAAAATTATTGTGTGACCTTTTTCTTTAAGTTTTTTCAGCTGAACAAATAATTCTTCTGTTTCCTGAGGGGTTAAAACCGCTGTAGGTTCATCTAATATTAATATATCTGCCCCCCTGTAAAGAGCTTTTAATATTTCAACTTTCTGCTTCAGTCCTACAGGCAGGGTTTCCACTTTTTCAGTCACATCAATGTCAAAATTATAGGTTTCAGCTATTTCTTTTGATAATTTAAAAGCCTTCTCTTCGTCTATAAAAAGATTGCTTTTTTTAGGCTCAACACCTAAAACAATATTCTCTGCCACAGTTAATGAGGGAACAAGCATGAAGTGCTGGTGCACCATTCCTATACCCATCTTTATGGCTTCTAAGGGGGATTTTATACTAACCTTGTTTCCATTTAAAATAATATCTCCTTGTTCTGGCGATTCAATACCGAACAAAACCTTCATCAAGGTACTTTTTCCTGCTCCATTTTCCCCTAATAAAGCATGTATTTCACCTTTTTCTAATTCAAATGAAACATCTTCTACAGCAACTACCCCATTAGGGTAAATCTTCATGATGTTTTTCATTTGAAGCACTTTATCGCCCATAATTTCCTCCGTTTAATAAATTAATAACTAATAATCAGCAGCTTTTCAAGTTGTCAATTATTAATTATTAATTTCTTATTTATCATTCAACATATAACTTAGGGGACATAAAGTCCCCTAAGACCTTAAAGTGACTTATTGTACAGATGCTTTTATGGCATCTATTTCTTCCTGTGTTTTTCCTAAAGCAGTATCAACTACTATTTTACCATCTATAATTTCTTGCTCTAATTCATCGATTCTAGCTCTTATATCTTCTGGAAGCATTTTTTCGTAATGCTCATCCTTAACTAAGTTTACTCCACCCTCTGCAAATCCTAAGGATTCTGCAGTACCATAAGCTAATTTTCCTTCCAAGTCAAGTTTGATTGCTCTTATTAATGAGTTACCTACATTTTTAAGAGCTGATGTAGGAATATAATCTGCCTGTTCTGGAAGTAATGCTGCCTGGTCGGAGTCAACACCGAAAGCATATCTTTTAGCATCTGCTGCTGCTTCAATTTGACCTAATCCTGCTGCACCTGCAACGTTGTATCCTACATCCACACCACCACTCTGGTATTGAACTAAGGCTATATCCTTACCTGCCGCAGAGTCATAGAAATTACCTACATATCCTATAGCAACTTTTACATCTGGAAGGACATGTTTTGCACCCTGAATATAACCTACTAAGAAGTCATTGATTATTGGGTTTTCCATTCCTCCTAAGAATCCTATAGACTTAGTTTCAGGATCTACCATTGGAAGTCTTTCATCCACAGTCATCATTGCTGCAGCTGCTCCTACAAGGAAGGAAACTTCGTTTTGTTTGTACAATACATTGTAAATATTGTTGAATTCACCTTTTGAAAAATCAAATGTTTCATCAAAGAATATGAATTTTTGGTCTGGGAATTGTTGAGCAGCTTCTTCCAAAGCTTCAATCATCTGCCAAGTTCCAATGATTATTACGTCATACTCACCAGTTTCACAATAATCGAACAATGTTGGTGCCCACTTTGGCTCATCAGCAGCTGTTGCTCCCATTTGTTCAACCTTGAAATCAAATACATCTTCTCCTAATTCTTCCTTCAACTTAACAAGACCTTCGTGAGCAGAGTCAAAGAATGATTTATCTCCCAAAGTTCCGTTTAGAAGAAGTGCAGCTTTGTAAGGCTCACTTGCGGATCCTTGATCCTGTGTTTGACCGCAAGCTGCTAAGGATAAAATCATTACAGCTGCCAATAGTAGCGAAAGTACTCTTTTCATTTTAAATCCTCCTAAATTTTGCTTTATTTATATATTTTACAGTATCATCGACTAACTCGCTCAGCTTAATTTCCTCATATTTTCTCATATATGTAATTAATCTGTCGAAAGCTGGCGAAATTAGCCTTTTTGGAATGATACTCATTCCCTTTTGAATTCCCAATATAGGCATTATCATCCCTGCATTACAATCTGCATCAACACCGCACATGGTAATGATGTTAAGTGTTTTTTCATAATCTCCCTCACCATACATAAGTGCGATAATTTCACAGCAAGCATTAGGATATGCATGAATCCAGTTGTACTTAATATACTTTTTCCTGCATTCTTCGTGGGCATCTTTCCAGTTCTTGTGTTTCAAACATGCATCGTAAGCAAACTTAACTACAGAATAATATTCGCTGTCGGAAGGTATCATGGAAATTGCAGCTTTTACAATTTCTTTCACATCACTTTCAACAAAGGCCATAGAAGTCATAACTGCATTGAAAATTTCTCCCAAGATACCGTTGTTAATATGGGAAACTTGTCCGTCCTTCCAGGCTAATTCTGCAGCTAATTTCGGATTTCCCGGTGCTACCATGCCACATATTCCCCCTCTCATCTGGGCACCTATCCATTCGTTGAAGGGGTTATTGAAGGTAGCACTGTCTGGTGGTAATAGCCCTGAACGTATATTTCTTAAAGCAATTTCTTCCGCAGACCAGCCGGCAGGAATTAATCCTATCCAGGACAAGGCAATATCCTTGCTGGTTACTTCGTAGCCCTTTTCTTTGAAAGCATCTAAAAAGGCTATTTCAAATGTAATATCATCATTGTAAGTATTGGGCTGTCTTATATAATCTTTTACATCTCCAAAAGCTTCGTAGAGATTTTCCGTAGTATATCCTTCCACCATTGTCCCCATGGCTGCACCAATTAACTGAGACATCCAAGCAGCCTTTACCTGGTCCTTGAATTTTTCTGACTCAGTATCTACTTCAATGGCTTCCGGAAAAGATACACTTTTTTCGTATTGTTGGAAATTCTCATAATAGGTATAATCCCAGTAGGGGGAAGCTTCATTTTTCTTTGCATTCAGGAATTCATGACGAAGTTCTGCAGAAATCTTTTGAAGTTCCACATCGTTTCCTTCATCATAGTACTTCATTCCCTTTTCTATAAGCTCATAAGCCCTTTCTACTGTATATCCCCTGTTTTCCAAAGCCTGTACAGCAGCCACCATAAGCTGCTCTGGTGCTCCAGAGCCAGGTACGTTACTGTGCCATTCCATTCTCAACATATTATCATAAAAGTTTGCCACAGCTTTTAAAGGCTCCCACCCTTGCTCCTCTTCCTTTAACAATACAGGTTTTGCATTAGCATACAGTTCGTATGCCATTTCCCAAGCTTTTTTCTTCATTGACTATCCCTTTCTTGTATTTTCTTCCCTATTAGACCATGCAGTCTCTTCGCCAATTTGTTGCCAATGGCCTGCCATATATTCTTCGCTTCGCTGGAATATTAGGCCAGCTCTAAGGCAATTTTCATCATATCAGTAAAGCCTTTTTCCCTTTGTTCCGGGGTAGTTTCTGACTTATCAACAATAGAATCTGAAACAGTTAATATAGTAAGAGCATTTGCTCCTCCCCTGTTTGCATTACAGTATAGGGCATAAGTTTCCATTTCTGCTGCGATACATCCCATCTTGGCCCACTGTTTCCAACTATCTGGATTATCCCCATAGAAAACATCTGAAGTTACAACATTTCCTACAACTACGGGAATATTGTTTTCATCAGCAACAGCTTTAGCCTTTGATAATAAATCCCAGGATGCCGTTGCAGAGTAAGTTCCAGGCAGCTGGTACTGAGCAGCATAGTTTGAATCTGTGCTGGCACCTATGGCCAAAACTATATCGTATAGTTTTAACTTAGGATCGAAGGCTCCGCAAGAACCTACACGGATTAAATTTTTTACCCCATACATATGTATAAGTTCATAAGAATAAATTCCTATGGAGGGACATCCCATTCCACTTCCCATTACAGAAACTTTCTTTCCCTTGTAAGTTCCCGTAAAGCCTAACATATTTCTTACTGCATTAAATTGTTCCACATCACTTAAGAAATTTTCTGCAATAAATTTTGCTCTTAAGGGATCTCCCGGCATAAGCACAGTTTCTGCAATTTGTCCTTTTATGGCACTGTTATGTGGTGTCATATTAATTCTCCTTTACTTTAATTCTTATTTTTTGTCTTTGAGTTTATTAATTCAATACCCTTATTATTCATAAGGATAACTCCTCTTTTCATTAAACGGCCTGCAGCCTTCTTAAAAGAGCTTTTGCTCATATTTAACATCCTATTGATTTTTTCTGGGCTAGAGTTATCGTTAAGGGGCAAAGTTCCCTTATTCTTTGTAAGAAGTTTTATTATTTTTTCTCCGTCTTTGTCTATTTGAAGCTTAGGTGCATCCTTTAAGCTTAAGTCTAATTTGCCGTCTTCCTTTATGTGACTAACTCTTACTTCTACTTCATCTCCCGGGCGGATAGGTTTTAAAATTTCTCCTTCATGGATTAAGCCTAAGTACTTTCCTTCAACGGCAACCATTGCACCAAGACCTTTCTTCAGGCTGAAAACTATCCCCTTTACAACATCATTAACTTTATAAGGTGAATCCGTTCTTAAAACTTTAAATAAGTTCATAGTTGCACAAAGTCTGTTGGATTTATCTAGGTAGAGACCTACCATGTACCTGCCGTTTAACCTTATATCTCCAATTTGTTCCTTAAAGGGTAAGAACAAATCTTTTTCCAGACCCCAGTCCAAGAAAGCACCTATTCTTGAAATTTCAACTACTCTTAAATATGCAATTTCCCCCATAACTATTTTGGGTCTTTTTACCGTTGCAAAAAGTTTGTCTTTGGAACCCCTGTAAACAAATACAGTGAGTATATCTCCTACTTTAGTATCTTTAGGAACTTCCTTAGCAGGAAGAAATACTTTGTCCTTGGGATCTGTATGTATTAAATATACACCTTTATCAACTTTTTTTAAAACCCTTAATTGCTGCATCTCTCCTAATTTTATCATAATATCCTCTCGTTTCCAAGTATTTGGCTCATTGTCTATGGGTTAAGATTTCCCCAACAATCTAAACATATTCTTTTTATAGGCTTCTACTCCCGGCTGAGTAAAAGGGTCTACCTTATTAGTATACCCACTTATCCCACAACTCAACATAAAAAAGTAAAAGAGCTTACCTAAATAGTATTCATTCATTCTTGGAATACTTATTACAAGTCCGGGTACCTTACCTTCGCTATGAGCCAAAAAAGTTCCCTGAAAAGCTTTATGGTTTATATAGCTTAATTTATTCCCTGCTATGTAATTCAATTTATCAAAGTTATTGTTATCATAAGGTACTTCCATATCTTCATCAAAATTTTCAACGGTAAGAGTGGTTTCAAAGATTATTTCTTTTCCCTCCTGGACATACTGTCCCATGGAATGAAGGTCTGTAGTGAAATTTAAAGATGCAGGAAAGATTCCCTTACCTTCCTTCCCTTCGCTTTCACCGAAAAGCTGCTTCCACCATTCGGCAATTGAAATGCTATAGGGTTCATAGTTTACAAAGATTTCTATTTCCTTTCCCCGGCGGTTTAATATATTTCTTGCAGCTGCATAAAGGCAGCAAATATTTTTGTTAAAATCTCTTATAGAATATTCTTCTACTCCAGATTTCATTCCCTCTATAAATTCATCCGTATTAAGTCCTGCTCCTGCCATGGGAAGAAGCCCTACTGGTGTCATTACGGAATACCTGCCTCCTATATCATCAGGAACTACAAAGGTTTTATATCCTTCTATATCAGAAATGCTTTTTAATGCTCCCTTATTTCTGTCTGTTACAACAAATATCCGTTCCCTTGCTTTTTCTTTGTATTTTTCTTCCATCAGTTCTCTGAATATTCTAAAAGCTATAGCCGTTTCTAAGGTGGTACCAGATTTAGATACTACTATTATACATACTTCCTTATCTCTTATTACCTGGATGAGTCTCTTTAAATAGGAGCCGCTTAAATTTTGACCTGCATAGTAAATCTGAGGCCGGCAAAGTTCATTGTGGAAATCTCCCCTAATTGCTTCTATGGCAGCTTTTGCTCCCAAGTAGGACCCTCCCACCCCCAAAAGTATAAAAGCATCACAGTTTTCTTTAATATAATTTGCCGTTATTTTTATGTCTTCATATTCTTTTTTATCAATTCTATTCACATAATCCAGCCATCCAGTATACTCACTGCTTATTCCCTTTCTATCCAAAAGTTTTTCCTGAGCTTCCATAATTTCTGGCTGGATTTTTCTTAATTCCTCTTCAGTAATTAAACTCCCCTGCAAATTAAATTTTATATTCTCCATTACTACCCCCAATTAAATTATTTCAGCGAGTAAGACAGCATAATCGTCTTTTGGTGCTTTATTGAAATCTTTAAGGGTTGACTTAATTGCTCCTAAAATATCTTTTTGTGACTTAATAATGTTTATTAGATTTTCAACCCCCAATTCTACCCCTTCATTATTTCTGTTTTCAATTATGCCATCGGTATAAAACAGTATTTTGTCACCTACTTTTAAACTAACCTTACTTACATCATAGCTCACATTATCAAAAATATTCGCTATGGGATATCCCTTGGATACAAGCATCTGTATTTCATTATTACTATTTATTAAAATAGGTATGGAATTATGTCCTGCATTTGCAAATTTGAACTCTCGTGAATTTTTATTGTATATTCCAAAAAACAGGGAAAAATATTTGTCGTAATCTAAATTTAACGATAAAAATGTTCTATGGAGTTCCTGCATTATATTGTTTATTCCTGTCTTACCCTTAGCTATAGTCCTTAAAGACTGTCTGACGAAAATAGTCAGCAAGGAGGCAGTAACACCATGTCCAACTACATCGCATATATATATGCCTGTATTATCTTGATCTATTTCAAATACGTCGAAAAAATCTCCGCTTAAGTGTTCCGAGGATTCATACAAGTAGTCAATACTTATTCCATTGTACATGCCTCTTGGGGGGAGCATTCGCTTCTGCATATTTTTTGCAAAATTTATATCCTCGCTCATTCTTCTGTTTTTTTCTTTTATTTCTTCAGCAAGAATTACTTCGTTAGTAATATCTCTAAACACTTCCACAGAACCTATAACTTCTCCCTCATTATCATACATGGGAGATGAAACAATCATATATGTTTTACCACCGAAGCTTGACTGTTTACGCATTATAGTGCCATCTGACAAAGTAATGTTTGAAATACAATAATTACATCTATCATCCCTGCATAAAACATCGTAACACTTCTTGCCTATAATTTCCTCTCCTAAATCTTCGCGCATTTTTTTGTTGGCGTACCTTACTATGTTGTTTTTATCAACCACCCTAACCCAATCGATCATTCCATCGATTATACTTAATTCTTTCGAATTTTCTTTTATCTTACGTGGTTTCATAGGGTCACTTCCTTTAATTATTATTTTCTTTAACATAATTAAATAATAATTGCCCAATTTTTTCTGAATTATGTCTTATATAACTTTTTCTTATATCTATAAAATTGCTGCAAATAACCTTCATGTTCATTTCTTCAAATTTTCTGAGTTGTTCTTCATCTACCAAGACCTGTCTTGCTCCCTGGAATTTATAGTTCTCTATCATATTTTCTGGGATCAATTTATCATTAATTATTACATAGTCGATTAAGTACCTGCTGCTGTGCTTTATTATGGCATTTACATGATCAAAGGCATTGTAATCATCCGTTTCCCCTGGTTGAGTCATAAGGTTGCATACATAAAACACTGGTGCTTTGGCTTCAATTAGTAATGAAGATATTTCATCTACCAGGAGATTAGGTATAACACTGGTATATAAACTTCCAGGTCCTAAAACTAACACATCTGCCTCTTCTATGTCCTTCTTGGCTTCTTCTAAGGGCTTGCAAACACTTGGCACCAATTCAATTTTTTCAATTTTGCTGTTAATCTTGCTTACATATTCCGTAATATTGGTTTCGCCTAAAATATATTCTCCGTTACTGAGCAAAGCTTTTAACTGGGTGTCCTGTAAGGTCATTGGAAGAACTTTTCCCGACAATCTGAAAATACTGCCTATTTCTTTTAAAGCATGTTCATAGTCACCAAATATTTCGTACATTGCAGCAATGAAAAGGTTTCCAAAGCTCTGTCCCTTTAAATATCCTTCCTTAAAACGATGCTGCATTAATTTTATCATAATAGGCTCTATATCTGCTAAGGCTATAATACAGTTTCTCATATCTCCTGGTGGAAGCATTCCCAAGTCTTCCCGCAAAACTCCCGATCCACCACCATTATCAGCCACTGTAACTATAGCAGTTATATCCTTTGTAAATTTTTTTAATCCTCTTAACAGTATGGAAAGTCCTGTCCCACCGCCAAATGCTACTACTTTCATTATTATTTCCCCAAATCTCTATGATTGATTAAAACTCTGTAATTTTCATCTGTAAGCATTTTTGCTAAATAATTGGATATAGTAACGGAGCGATGCTTTCCACCAGTACATCCAATGGCAATTACTAAACTTGATTTTCCTTCCTTAATATACAAGGGTAAAAGAAATTTTAGCATGTCAAAGAGTTTATCCAAAAATTCAGATGTAGTTTCAAAACTCATTACATAGTCTTGTACACTTTTATCATTACCAGTAAAGTTTCTTAAATGGTCAATATAATGAGGATTAGGTAAGAATCTTACATCGAAAACAAGGTCCGAATCCTTAGGTAAACCATACTTGTAGCCGAAGGAGATAACAGTTATACTCAGATTGTGGTAAATATTGCCTTTAAGGAAAATATTTAGTATTTCCTCCTTCAGTCTTCCTAACTTCATATTGGTAGTATCTATTATATAATTGGATTTCTTCTTTACTTCCTCTAGTTTCTCTCTTTCTTTTGCAATACCGTCTGTAATGGTTCCTGCATAGCTCAAAGGATGAGGTCGTCTCAATTCTTTAAATCTTTTTATTAAATCTTCATCAGAGGCATCTAAGAAAAGTATGCTGTATTTAATTCCTTTATTTTCTAATTCCTTTAAACTGTTGAATAAATCTTCGAAAAAAATTCCGCCTCTTATATCAGCAACCACTGCTACCTTACTAACATCCATTGACGAACTTTTGCAAAGCTCAGCAAAATTGGGAAGAAGAGCAGGAGGTAGATTATCCATACAGTAATAATTAATATCTTCTAATACTTTAATTGCCTGACTCTTTCCGGCGCCAGACATTCCGGTTATAATTACTAACTCCATGCTCCCCTCCTTAAGCCAAGTTAATTATTCTTTTTAAATCAAGACCTGCGTCCATGGCAGCCTTAAGACCGTTGTTATAGCTGCCTATATTGTCTTTAATATGTGCATCGCTGTTTATTACAAACTTCACATTATATTTTGACGCAGTTCTTATATCATCCTTGTTTAAATGACCATGGCTGTCGTTTATTTCAAGGATTGTATTTGTTTTTTCAGCTGCAGCAGCTATTTTATCTATGTCCACCGGTATCTTGTCTCCGGGATGAGTTAATATGTCTATATTGTATCTGTTCATGGCATTAATAATTGCCTCTGTATTTTTTTCAACCATTTCATTGTATAGTTTAGAATGTAGTTTTGCAAAGTTATTTTTTACAATAAAATTCCAGAAATCACCCATGGTTGAATAAAGGGCACACAAATGAAAACCACATAGAATTATGTCGCAATATTCTAAAATATCCCTGTCTATATCGGTTGTACCCTTATAATCTAATATATTTGCTTCCACACCAAACAATATCTTTATATTAGTATACTTTTTATTCAATTGAAGTACAACTTCTTTAGCTTCCTTTATTTTACTTCTTTTAATTCCATATAAGTAATGGGCAGGCCCGTGGTCTGTTATGGCTATTTCCTCCAATCCTAATTCAATAGCCTTTTCTACAATTTCTTCGATGGATGATTTTCCATGCATGTTTTTGGAATAAACAGAATGAATGTGGTAATCAGCTTTTAATTTCATTTTTCTTCCTTTACAGTTTTGTTCCTATAATTTTTATTTCCGGTTCTAATTTAATTTGGAATTTATCGTATACTCTACTTATTACTATTCTCATAAGTTCCAACACATCCTGACAACAGGCATTGTCATAATTTACTATGAAGCCACTGTGTTTATCCGACACCATTGCCCCCTTGTATTTTAAGCCTTTCAGTCCTGCATCCTCTATTAGTTTTGAGGCATATCCCTCAGAAGGTCTTTTAAAGGTACTTCCCGCACTGGGTAGATTTAAAGGCTGCTTGGAAGTTCTTTTTTCATTAAGTTCTTTCATTTTTTCCATTATTTCACTTTCATTTCCCACTTCCAACTGAAGTTCAGCTTCTAGGACTATGTATGGGGAATCAGAAATTTTAGAACGTCTGTATTGGAAATTCATTTCTTCGTTAGAAAATTCGTGTATTTTTCCTTCATAGTCCATACATTTTACTCTTATTACCACATCTTTCATTTCCCCCCCGTAAGCCCCTGCATTCATGGAAATGGCTCCGCCTAAACATCCAGGTATGCCGCCGGCAAATTCAAATCCAGTTAAACTCTCTTTAGCTAGATACTTAGAAAGTGATGAAAGAAGTACCCCAGCTCCTGCTGTTACTATATTTCCTTCTTTAAATACTTTATTAAATTTATCTCCGATTTTAATTATTACTCCCTTGTATCCTTCATCTGCAACCAATAGATTCGTTCCGTTTCCCATAACAAATCTGTCGGCATTGTATATATTTATCAGTTTTAAAACTGTCTTTAATTCTTCTGTATCTTCAGGTTCCACAAATATACTTGCAGGACCTCCTATTTTAAAATAGGTATGATTCTTTAAGGGTTCATCTTTTAGCACTTTTCCCTTTATGCTGTGAGTCAATTCTTTAAAGAGTTCATTAATTTTTAATTGATACTCCATTACTCCAACCTTCCTTTTCTATATACTACATTTTAACATTACTTTGGTTTTTTTTAAAGACATATTTTTAATATATGTTATATTCAAGGGATTATTTACTATAAAAGAAAAATTCGCAATTAACTAGCTGAATAAAAAGGCTGTTTTTAGTGGTAATTTTATCTTAGTAGCAAAGAATAGTTTGACAGAAAATACTAAGGATGGTAGTATATTAGCGTAGGTTAAAACGTTTTTTAAGGAGGC
>DURT01000055.1 GCA_012843025.1 Tissierellia bacterium
GGCTATTCTTCATTTTTATTGGAATATCAATATATTTCCTAATTCTAACCCTTAAGTTAGCGGTGTTTTGTTATTAATTATTATGTATATTCTATATATATAACAAACCCGCTAAAATTGCGGGTTTGTCAATGATCTGAGCCTAACTATAAAAAGTTAGGCTTCTTGTTAATTTAATTCCATCTTGCTTTTACTGTAAATTCTCTACGATTAACGAAGTACCCATTCCACCCCCTATACAAAGAGTAGCCAAGCCATATTTCGAAGCTCGTTTTTTCATTTCATATAATAAACTTACCAAAATTCTGTTTCCTGATGCCCCTATCGGATGGCCTAGCGCTATTGCACCTCCATTTACATTAACCTTCTCCATATCGACCCATCCCATATCCCGAGCTACGGCAATAGCTTGAGCAGCAAATGCTTCATTGGCTTCAATCAAGTCAAGATCCGAAACCTGTAGATTAGCTTTTGCCAGTGCCATTTGTGTTGAAGAAACAGGTCCTATACCCATGATGCGGGGTTCAACTCCTGCAGAAGCATAACTTAATATTTTAGCCATTGGTTTTATTCCCAGCTCCTCTGCCTTATCCTTAGACATTACCAATACGGCAGAAGCTCCGTCATTAACACCAGAGGCATTTGCTGCTGTAACCATTCCATCCTTTTTAAAGGCAGGTTTCATCTTTGCTATAAGCTCCCGAGTAGTTTGGCGAGGATATTCATCCGTGTCAAATATAATTTCTCCCTTCCTTGTTTTAACAATAACAGGGACTATTTCATCTTTGAACTTTCCTGCTGCTATGGCCGCAGCTGCTCGCTCTTGACTTCGAAAAGCGAATTCATCTTGCTCTTCCCTTGTTATTTTATACTGCTCATTAATGTTTTCTGCAGTAATTCCCATGTGAATATTTTCTGAAACCTCGCAAAGACCGTCATTGACCATAGTATCAATAAGTTTACCTTCACCCATTCGATAGCCGAAACGAGCCCTAGTAAGAGCGTAAGGTGCATTACTCATACTTTCCATACCACCAGCCACAATACAATCGGCATCACCTGCTTTAATGATTTGTGCAGCTAAACCCACAACTCTTAATCCGGAACCGCAGACCTTATTAATAGTCATTCCCGGCACTGTTACAGGCAATCCAGCCTTCAATAATGCCTGCCTTGTAACGTTCTGTCCTTGAGCAGCTTGAAGTACACATCCACATATTACTTCATCTACTATATCAGGACTTACTTTAGCCCGCTTCAATACTTCTTCAATAACAATTCTACCTAATTCTACAACAGGCGTATCTTTAAGAGTTCCACCAAAGGATCCTATAGGTGTGCGGCATGCGCTAACAATAACTACTTCTCTCATATACCTACTCCATAATTATATTTTACTAACTGTAACTACAGTCAATAAGCTATAATAAGTTTTTGTATATTTTAGCTGAAATATACAGAAAGAAAATGATTTATCCAAGTATCATTTTCTTTCTGTGGTATTATTAATTTATTCTTTTGTTGATACTCATTATAGCTTCTGGCAAATATTCTATAATAGTACCTGCTGTCAGTGAGCATTCGCCTAAGTGCGCTGCTCCTATATCACCAGCTAAACCGTGAATATATACAGCCGTTTTTAGTGCATTTTTTATTTCAAATCCCTGGCCGATCAGGGAAGCTATTAGGCCTGTTAATACGTCTCCGCTGCCGGCAGTTGCCATACCAGGATTTCCAGTAGTATTAATATAAACCTGGCCATCAGGGCAGGCAATAACTGTTCTTGCACCCTTCAATACTAAATAAACATTATACTGCATGGAAAAATCCAAGGATTTTTTTATTATATCTTTCCTTACATACTTAATATCCTTTTTTATTAGCCTAGCCATTTCCCCGTAATGAGGTGTTAAAATTATAGGATATTTGTGGTTCTTTATACTATTTAAATTTAATTGATTAATACCTTCCGCATCTATAACCAAGGGCTGTATACAATTATCCAATAAATAATTTAATATATCCCCATAACAAGGTATATTAGTACAACCTGAACCTGTTGCCACCACATCTGAGTAATCTATAATTTCTTCTTGGAGATTTCCAAAAGAGAAATTATTAATATCATAAGTAGATGTAACTGTTTCCAATGACATTGATTCAACAACACTATATATTTCTTCAGGAATAAAAGCTTTAATCAAGCCAGAGCCACACCGAAAAGCAGCTCTTAAATTTAGTACTGCTGCTCCTGCCATCCCCTTAGAACCGGTTACAAAACCAACTTTACCATAGCTGCCTTTATGAGAATCTCTCTTTCTTTTTTTAAAAGTACCTTCTACATCCTTTAATTCAATCAATTTAACATACGTATTTTTTAATGCTGAAATAGAAACTTCTTCATCTATTCCAAGTATAAAATTATCTAAACTTGTTAAACTCATGTTCTCCCTCTGTAATTAAAAGACTCCAAAATGGACTTTGTTCATATCAATATCATTTTCACTGTAGGGATTTCTGTTTTCATTTTTATAACCTAAAGCTATTATACATAGAACCCCATATTTCTCGGGAATATTTAATACTCTTCGCAGTTCCTTCTCAGCATCACCATTATCATTAAACCGCTTTCGCATCTGAATCCATACACTTCCCATTCCAAGGTCTTCTGCCACAAGCTGCATGTATGATGCTGCAATGGAGGCATCTTCTACCCAAACATCACTTTTTTCACTGTCAGCTATAACCACAATTGCACAAGGTGCCTTTTCTAATGGTTCAGCACCATGGGTTTTACACCTCTTTAATTTTAAAAGTGTGTCCTTGTCTTCTACAACAATAAATTCTACAGGTTTTTTATTCTTAGACGTAGGTGCAATTAATCCTGCATTCAGTATTTTTTGTATTACTTCCCCAGGTATTTTTTCATCCTTATACTTTCTAATTGACCTTCTTTTCATAATTAAATTCATAAGATTAAATTCCATTTGACCCTCCATATTCCCATCTACTGTATTTAATTAAATTTTAACATATACATTATTGAAATACAAATATTACCTTTTTCAAACCTTCCTATAACATATCGAAGACTCTTTATTGCAATTTGAGATTTATGGAATATATGTTATAATATTCTAAAACGACATATAGTCTTGAAATATTCAAGGAGGTAAAATGTATAGAATAAGTGAGTTCGCCAATATGACTGGATTATCACAGTCGAAAATTCGTTTCTATGAGAAAAAAGGCTTACTTAACGTTCATAAAGAAGAAAATGGTTATAGGTATTTTACTAGATGGGATGCCTTTAGAGTAAATGCATTTCGTAGTCTCTTAGAATATGGATTTACTGTTGAAAAAGCTGTAGAAATTATAGACAAAAAACAGTCTGGTAGTAGTTTTGTCAATTCTTTAGAAGCAAAGAAGGAAGAGCTTCAAGTACAAATAAAAATAATGAACAGTCGGATGAAAAAAATCAACAAGGCTCTCTCCCTATTGAATTCAGAATCTGATAGCAATTTTGAAATTGTATTTATGGAAGATTACCTCTATGTTTTAGCCTCAATTGGAATAGATTTTTCCATATCAAATGAAAATGGGAAGGTACTTGCACGTTTTGCAGATGTAATGCCCATAGCTTCCTGCGCAAGAATAATAAAAAAAGATGAACTAATAATAAATGGCCAATCTATAAACCCAAGCTATTGTTTTGCCATACCTGTCTCTGAAGAAGAAGTACTCAAAAAATACGACAAAACAAAAGTAAAAAGAATTGAATTAGGCAAATGTATCTACTACCAACGGAAGGTATGTAGAAGCAAAAGCCAAACCATAGAATCCTTCAATGATCTTTTTGAATATATGGACAAGCATAATCTTCATATAAGAGGAGATGTCATACTCTTTCCCACTTTTCTCAACCTTGATGAATATGGAAATGATATAGAAATACTATATATTCCTATTAAAGATTGATATTTATTTTTTTCCTCTTGACTCTAAACTATGTTCATAGTTTATACTTTGAAATAAGTTAAAAATATAACCAAAGTTTGGAGGAGGAAAAATGAAAAGATTCAAAAATTTTCTAAGTCTTCTGCTGGTTTTATTAATGATTGTTGCTATGTTTACCGGATGTGGTACCCCAACAACAACGGAGCCTGAAAAGCCAGCTACAGAGCAACCGGAAGAGCCAGAACCCCCCAAGGAACCAGAGGATGAAAAAGAAGAACCGATAACACAATCTTACAAGGCTGGCACCTATTCAGAAAAAGTTTATGGATATTTGTCATACCTTAATGTAGAGACAACTTTTTCTGATACAAAAATAACAGATATAAAAATAACAGAACATGATGAAACTCCCGAATTGCTAGCTATGGTAGAGGAGCAGGTTGTAAGAGACATCATTGATAATCAAAGCTTAGGTGTTGACGTAGTAAGCGGAGCAACCATGTCAAGTATGGCTGTTATTAATGCAGTTTCTAAATCTGTTGAAGCAGCTGGCGGAGATGTGAGTGCCTTGAGAGCTAATAGGGTAACAAAAGAACCTGGGCCAGACGAAGAATATACTACGGATGTTGTAATTGTAGGTATGGGGGCTTCAGGATTTATGGCAGCACATAATGCCGCAGCTCAGGGTGCAAAAGTTATGGCTGTAGAAAAAGGTGCCTCGATTGCAGTATCTAACGGTTTAAGAGTATCTGGACCTTTTGCCATAGATACTCCTGTACTAAGAGCTCAAAATTCCAAACTTACCGTGGACAAAGCATTCTACCACATGATGAATTATTCGAAATGGTCTGTAAATGCACCATTAGTAAGACGCAGTCTTGAAACTTCATCAGAATCTGTAACTCAATTGTTGGATATGGGTTATGAATTTAGAGAAGCAGATTTCAGATTTGAAACTCCTTTTAAGGGTGATTACGGTGGATTCCATTTAATATTAAACCCATATTCTGAAAGAATTAATATTTGGGAAAAAACTCTCAAAGAAGATGGTGTAGAAGTACTTTACAATACAACTGGCGAAAAGCTTTTAATGGATGGCGATAAAGTAGTTGGTATAGAAGCTAAGCGTAGAGATGGAACTAAAGTAACCATTCATGCAAATGCAGTTATTCTGTCAACAGGCGGCTTCATCGGAAATAAACAGATGATTGCAGAGCATTTTTCAGGTGTAACCTTCAATCCAGCAGGTGGAAGTTTAAGCACAGGCGATGGTATTAGAATGGCACAAGAAGCAGGAGCTGTATTGGATAAGACTTTCGGTCTTTGCGGAAATGAATATGGCGGTACCAATACTAAGGCAAAACGAAGTGCAAAACAAGACAAATTCGACCAAAACACAGCCTTTAAATTTGGTTTCTATGGTGTATTGAACGTTGATGCACAGGGTAATCGCTTCATGGACGAGGGAAAATTGGTAGATTATCCAATGTCCTTTGGCAGTGAACCTATTATGCGCCATAGTCCATTCTACACAGTTGTAGACCAGGCATATGTAGATGCAATGAGAGAAATAGGTTTATATGAATATACTAGAGCCAAAGGTGCCCCAGATGATTGGGTTATAGGAGAATACTTCAAAGGTAAAGTATTAACTAATATAGACGCTGATCTTGAAGAAGGAATCAAAGAAGGATGGGTCTATAAAGCAGATACCATAGAAGAACTAGCAACCTTCTTCGGTACAGAGAATTTAAAAGAAACAGTTGAAAAATACAATGAGCATGTTGCCAACGGATTTGATGCCCAGTTTGGTAAAGATCCTATGTACCTATCACCTATATCTGAAGGTCCCTTCTATATAGTAGAAAATGAATTTTCTGCATGGAGTACAATAGGTGGAGTAAGAGTGGATGAAAACTTAAGGGCCTTAAACAACAAAAATAGACCAATACCTGGTTTATATGTAGCTGGTGCAGATGCAGGAAGCTTGTACAGTACTCCTTACTACGATGTTCCCGGAACATTCTATGGTCTTGCTATAGCATCAGGAACAATAGCTGGACAAGAAGCAGCAAAATTCTCATTAAATAATTAATTAAATAATTAGTAAAAACAAGTTCGGTACTCCATACCGAACTTGTTACCT
Organism: Tissierellia bacterium; assembly: GCA_012843025.1. Lineage (GTDB taxonomy): Bacteria > Bacillota > Clostridia > Tissierellales > Sedimentibacteraceae > Sedimentibacter. Next base: position 6,104 of record DURT01000055.1, read on the forward strand.
AGTATTAATAATAATTGAATTACTTGCACCATCCCAGTCAACTTCAAAACCAATATAGTTAGCAATATCCCTTAGCTTGAAATAGTTGTTATTTCCAATAGTGTAGGCTTTTAATTCTGCCCTTTCACCATTTACAAAAATATCTGATTTTGATAAGGAGGCCTTTATATTATAGCTAGTATTTTGAACTGTTAATTCTCCCCCAACAGGTACATACTCTGAGTCTGTAATTAGGTTAATAGCATTTTTATCTGCATTCCATTCAACATTAAATTTTTTATTGCATTTATTTAAAGCCATTGCAATATCACGCAATTTGAAATAATTATTATTATCTATGTTGTAAGCATCAAAAAGAACCTTCTCATTATCGATAATGACTGATGAAGAAGATGGTTTAGCAAGAATCTCAACAAAAGCCAATCCATTGTTTATATTTCTTCCTGCCATAGAAACATTGGCTGAAGGGTAGTAGAGTGCTATAGAGCCCCCTCCATCAAGACACATTGCATTAATTAAACCCATTTGCTTACAAGCTTCGGCTGCTTCTTTTATAGTTGCTGACCCCATATTTCCAAATATTATGGTTCCGTCTTTTCTTGCACCTATAAATGATCTTCCAGCTTTTTGTGTATTTATCTTATCTTCAAAGAAGCCTTCTTCAGCCCCATTAGCCGTTATAACTCCATTTATAATTAAACTTGGTCCGGCGCCTATTGCAGTTACAACATTATCCCATTGACTTGTTTCTGTAAATGTAGTATTGATTATAACTTTGTAGCTAACCTCATCTCCTATCTCATAACGTTCATCAGCCAAGTAAGAGACAGAAGGATTGTAAACTATTGCAAATCCATTGCTTGGTACCATAAAATCAGTGGTAGAGATTTCTGAAACTTTTCCGCCATTAACGATTATTGCCCTTGCACCGGAAGTTACATTAACCCTAGTGCCGTATTCAGGAGTAAAAATTGTAATTGCTTCCGGTTCAGTGCTGGGATGATTAATTCTCCAGGGATATGCTCTTAGTTTTCCATTTACATATCCTTCAAATTCAAAGGACAGCCTGTCTATTATCAACTTACCATCATTAGTTATACCAACGACTGAACCTCCGTTGCTTATATGTAATACTTTATTGTCTTTAATTATAGTTCCCCACGGAACTGGAGTGCCGTTATATGCTTCAAAATATGTACCGTTAATGGCTGCAAAAGCTCCTACTTTTCTTGCCATGCTTTCTAAACTTTCTGTAGAAGCCATTTGATTATTTGCATTTAAAACAATTGGCTTAACATCTAAATTACTCATGTTTAATTCAACATAATTAACATTTACTCCATTTATGTTTTTACTACTATAAGAACTTGTTGCAGCATATACGAAACTTGAGCTGCTAATAATTACTGCTAATATGAGACAGCAAATTCTATTAAATACTTTCATACCTTCTCCTCTAAAATGTTTTTATTATATCGTCATGGAGACGACTATTTCTGAAATGTTTGAACCCTATTCCTCTGTCTACTCTTCAAAAATAGGTAGTTTTTCTAAAAAAATAATATCTTCCCGTTCTGATGCTTCTCCTTCTGCAAGTATTGCAACTTTTGCAGCAACCATTCCACCTGCTGCTTTTACCAATCTTTCTAATGCTGCTATAGATTCACCGGTGCTTATAACATCATCTATGACAGCTACCCTTTTGCCTTCTAATTCCTTGCCATCATCCCTGTCCAACACCAATAATTGCTTCTTTTGTGTAGTAATGGATACTACTTCATCAACAATAAGCCCTTCCATATAAGGTTTGATACTTTTACGGGCAACAATATATTTTTTCATATTTAATAATCTTGATATTTCAAATGCCAAAGGAATTCCTTTGGCTTCAGCAGTTACTATGACATCAACAGGTGGCATCTTTTTTATAATTTCTTTGGCACAGGCACATACCAACTCCGTATCTCCCAAGATTACGAAGCTGGCAATACTTAAATTATCATTAATTTTAACTATGGGAAGTTCCCTTTTTAACCCTGCAACTTCTAGTAGATATTTCACCTAATCCTCCAATGACTTAATTTTTATCAACTTTCAATATTGTATTCAACAGTACATTGGCACCTTTCTCAATATCATCCCAATTAGACCATTCATCTGGTGAATGGCTTATACCATTCTTGCTGGGAATAAATATCATACCTGAAGGAGTAATCTTTGAAAGGGGATTTGCATCATGCCCTGCACCGCTATACATATATTTATAACTGTAATTTAACTCTATACAGCTTTCTTCAATCAGTTTTTGAACACCTTCATCTAAGTTTACTTCCCATTCATATCCTAAAGGTTCTACAGTTAAATTTAGGTCCTTGCTGCTTTCCATAATCAATTCCATAGCTTTTTGAACTTTTTCTTTGTTCATATCCCTTAATTCAATGGTAAACTCCACCTTGCCAGGTATAACGTTTATTGCACCAGGATAAGCTTTAATGTAACCAACAGTACCAACCAAGGGACTACCTAATTCTTTAACTATCTTATTTATATTACTTATTATTTTGCTTGTTTTAACCAAGGCATCATCCCTTAAGGGCATAGGGGTAGTTCCTGCATGATTAGCCTTACCAGTTACCCAGGCATTATATTGGGCAATTCCCACTATACCTTTTACCACACCGATGGATATTCTTTCAGTACTAAGTATGTTACCCTGCTCTATATGAAGTTCTAAGTAACATTTAAGACTACCCGAATCTCTTTTGGATTTTATTATATCATCTTCTGATATTCCAACAGTGCTTAAATAATCTAATTCATCTTTACCGTATTCAAACTCACCTGTAAAAATTCTTGCTGCCAAAGGTACCACCCACTTCCGTACCTTCTTCACCTATAAAAGCACAAACTTCTATGGAGTAATTAGGTTCATAGTTATTTTCTTTAAGGGTTTGAACACATTCCAAAGCCCCTAAGACACCTACACATCCATCAAACATTCCCCCATTTGGAACTGAGTCTATGTGAGAACCTAATAAGATAGATTTATCCTTATTTTTTCCTTCATATTTTCCGAAAACATTCCCTACAGGATCTTCATATACAGTTAAACTGGCTGATTCCAGCAAGTTCTTTAAATAATCTGCCGCTTCTCTGTAAGCATCTGTAAATGCTACCCTGGTTATGCCCTGACCTTCAACATATCCGATTTTACTTAATGATAATAAGTTGTTTTTTAATCTTTCCTTATTAATTCTCATCCCCTTATGCCATCCTTTCTTCTGTAAATTTAATCCTCAATTATTTTCGGTATTCTTCTTTCGCAGGGAACTAAAACCTGACATTTGCCACAACCATATCGAGGTCTGTATTTTTTCGATGTTATATTTAAAAAATCGGAGCATTTTTTATGATCCTTTCCCGATTCTATAGATATGGCGTTAACAGGACATTTTTCCACACATGCCCCGCACATGGTACAATACTCATAAACATCCCTATATCTTTTTTCGTCAGGCTCCAATATTAAATTAGTTACAATGCTTCCCAGTCTCCCTGCTGTTCCTTTTTCTGTTATTATTCCTTTAGATAATCCAAAAGTTCCCAATCCACAAACAAATGCTACATGCCTTTCAGACCAGTTGCTTGAAAAAGGCGGAATTTTATTATCATTGGAAGTTGTTGAAACAAACTTTGAATCCAAAGCAGGAACTACACTTTCATAACCTGCATCCTTTATTTTCTTATTTAAAAATTTGCTAAATTCATTTATAAATCTTTGTCCTTCAATACGTCCGTGTAGCCATTCATTTGAAGGCCAACGTTTTTCTTTTCGGTTGCTTTTTACTATTTCATCTGTAAAAGGGAAGAAGTAAGTTATAACAGTGTTTGCCCCTGGCAACCATTCTCTAGGTGCCAATATATGTTCCCCTATTACCGTAGGGTTTTTCAACAGTTCAAACCCCTTTTCATTAGCTGTGCCAAAAGCAAAAATTGGATCATCAAATATTTTCATTCCAATTAGTTCTTTGGTAATTGCTGTATCCTTTGAAACATAGTTAAATTCAGAATTCTCCGTAAATCTTTGTGCAATTTTTACTATTGTTTGCTTATCCATACTGACCCCCCTCTTTTTTACCTTCTTGTTCTACCCTCAATTATCTCTATTATCATTATAACAGTTCTCCTCTAATTATGCCATTACATTTTATCTTTAGGTCGTCAGGCCTTAAATTAAAAAACCTTACGAGTTCTTCGCAAGGTTTTAGTTACGTATTATTCCAATTCAATAATCCTATAAAGTATTACTGCCATTTCAGCTCTTGAAATATAGGATTTAGGATTGAGGTATGAGTTGTTTCCTTGTATTATTCCTGCTTTAACCAAGGTTGCAACAGAGGTAACCGCATAATCTGATATTGAATCTCTGTCCTTAAAATCCTTCAAGTCACTTTCTTTTCCTGCAGTTAATCTTTTACCTTGAATTTTCAGTGCCCTATCCACAAGAACCATGGCATCTTCCCTGGTAATACCCGCCTTAGGCATAAAGAAATCATTATAACCCTTGGCTATACCTAATGATTTTGCCGTAGCTATTGCTTTATAATAGTAGCTATCCTTGGGTACATCCCTGAAGTTCCCCAATATTTTAGCATCTAAACCTAATGCTCTGTGCAACATTAGCATAAAGTCTCCCCTGATCATATTCAGTTCAGGATTGTACCTATTGTTACCTGTACCGCTTACTATACCCTTTTTAAATAAATAATCAATATGGTGGGCACACCACCCATAGTTTTTAGTTACATCCTTAAAATATTCTGAAGATTCGCTTTTGGGAGCTGGCACAACCTCAATTCTAACTTTTCCTGTAAAGGAATTTCCTTTAATGTTGAAGCCGGTATAATAGATTTCCACTTTTCCTGTGTAATTCTTGTAAGGTACGAATACAACATTTAATAAATAAGGACTAGTATCATAATAATATTTTTTACTTTCTGTTACTGCTGAGTCAAATTTATTAGGGGAAGTATATTTGTAATACAGTTTGCCATGTTTGGAGGGAGGTAAATTAAATTTAACATAATCTAATTTCTCTCCAGTTGCATTTTTACTTGCCTTATTAAAATCTTCATCATCAAAACTAATAAAGGTATTTTCCTTAATTGAAAGTTTAATTACATCTGCAACAGGAACTTCCTTGTTTACTGTAATTTTTACTGCCCCTGTATAAGACTTTCCCCTGCTGTTATAACCAGTATATAGTAGGGTAAATGTACCGGAATAATTTGCACTTGGAACAAATGTTATTTCATCTAAATCTGACTCATAATATTTTGTACTGTTGGATACTTTAGTTCCATATCTTGAAGCTGATCTATAATCCGTGTAAAAGGTTCCATATACTGAAGATGGAATGGTGAACTTAATATAATCAAGTCCCCTGCCTGTAGCATCCCAGCATGCATCGATAAAATCATCTGAATCAAATTTAAGGGGGGTATATGACCCGGTTTTGTAAATAATAGTAGCAGCATCAGTATTAAGCCTGCTTACACTTATTTCAACCTCACCTGTATATGAGCCCTTCCTGTCATTATATCCTACATAGGAAATTGTTACACTACCCCTATAGCCTTCATAGGGTACAAAGGTAATATTATCTAAATCCCTTCTATAATACTTCTCATTTTCAGAAACCTTTGACTCATTGGTGGAGCCATAATTATAGTACAGCATTCCCCTTGACTTTGGCGGAAGCGTAAATTTAACATAGTCCAAAGTTCTTCCCGTAGTTGCTTTACATTCAGAGTTAAAATCCCCTGCAACAAAATTTACCGGCATATTTTCATAGGTTGAATATTTTATTATATCAGCATCGACAGAATCTTCTATATAAGTTATTTCAATTTTACCTGTAAACAAATATCCATCCTCATTATATCCTTCATATGAAATGGTGAATGTTCCAAAATATTCTTCATAAGGTACAAAAGAGATTTTAGAAATATTTCTTCTATTGTAGCCTTTGCCCTTAACAACCAATGTATCATCTAAATAAAGTTTACCCCTTTCAGATGAAGGAAGACTTGGAAATACAATATAATCCAATGTTCCACCCACTGTTTTTGAGGAAGCATTGACGAAGTCATTTAAATTGAAATTGATTATTTCACCCTGGAGGGCAGCATATTTAATATTTTCTGCCACAGGATTATCTTTTTTAACATAAACATAGTATTGGGTGCTGTACCTAGGTGCATCCTTTTCTTTAATATAAGAATAAGATACATCCATTATTACCGATGGTCCATCTATCTCTGCCTCATCTCCTGATGGAAAAGATATCTCAATTGACCTGAATTTTGGCTCATATGTGTATTGAATACCTTCTAATTTAAAAGTCTCGGACTTATATCCAAAAGACAATGTAATAGTTATTTTAGTTCCATCAATTTCAATCCTTTTAGCTTCTGAATGATTCATTGATTTTATTACCAATTCACCGTTATCTTCGGCATACACAAGATTATGGCTTGTAAAAGCCGATGTTATAAACAATAATGTAAGGAATATTGAAATAAACTTCTTAGACTTTCTTTTCACATAAAATTCCCTTTTATTTTCCATTCTAATCCCCCTAGCATATTAAATTTATAAGGCAATTTTACAACATATATAGAATATATTTTGTCAAAATTGCTTTGCTTCTATTATAATTAGACGATAGATTGAATAAAAAGTTGCAAAAAAAATAAACAACAAATGCCGTATATTACATTTATATACGGCATTAATAACTAATTTTTTCTATACTATTTTCCATCATACTTTTCATATTCTTTATTTTCCATTATTTTTATTATTCTTTCAACCATTTTATAAACATCCTTCTTAGACCTATATGAATAAACTGATAAAATCTAAAGGATAGAAATCTTCAGCCCATAGAATATGATGATATATTTGAAATAACAGCGAATTTTCAAAAATTGCCATCAAATATGGACTAATTATAAAAACATGTTCAGAGAATATTAATTTATTAAACATTGGAATAAATAAACGGAAGTAACTTCCTATATTTTAATAAAAGTTATCATGCTAACCTCTGCCTATCCATAATATCCCACTTTTTAATATTATTTTTATACAGCCATATTAAAACTATTGCACCTATTATATTATAAAATATCATTATATAAAGTTTGCCGCCAATATACCATTCCATTCTGCCACCGAATACATAAAAAGAAAAATAAATGGATCTTTATCCATCTACTGTTCTAATAAACTTCATCCCACATACTTTTTTCCCTATACTTCTGTCTGATTATATAAAGATATATTACCTATTCCAAGTGCAACATAATTTGCCATTGTGTTAAAATCAAAGACCGGCAATCCTGTAGCCTCTCTGATTTTCTGTGCAAATGGTGGGAGATCTGTACATTCTAAAACAATAGCCTTGATATTTTCATGCTCATAAACCGCTTTTTTTGCCGTATCAATAATTTCACGTTCTACAATTTCCATATCAATAGATTCGTCCGGCTTATTGAAAATTTTGCTCCATTCCTTTGCATCTTCAAGTCCATATATATATACATTCATATCATCAGTTATACCACATGCCTGCAAATGTACTTTAGTCAAAGATTCTTTATTGGCAGTTATTACGACTACTCCGTTTTTAGAGCCAACAAGATTTTGAACAAATGGAACCTGGAGTAACGCAGATGAAAATATCGGAACAGACAGTGCATTTGCCAATTCTTGTTGGAAGATTGCATTAAAACCACAGCTTGTTCCTATCGCCTTAATACCTTCCTTCTCCAGATCATTGCCGATATCAATCATGCGTTTTAATACTTCCCGACTGGGATTGATTATTATTGTTTCCGTACAAGCCCCAGGGACTTGAACAAACTTTACAGGAAAAGTATATGAATCAAGATTAGTGCTGTTGCCTGTAAGTGATTCCAGCTGCATTAAACCCATAGGCACCAAACCAGCTTCCCATTGAAGTATTGATATTTTTGCCTCGCTCATAAATACACCCCTTATTTACACTTAAGAATGTGATAATCACTTCACTCTAAGTGTACTTTGTTTTGTATACAAAGTCAAGTACAATTTAAATTTATCAGGACTTAGGTCATATGAATTATTTTAATCCGAGATCTTCTATTCCGCAATAATTATCAGCAATTATGGCTGCTTTTCCTTTTTCCACATCACCTTCAATGAGTGCATCAATTATTGTATTATGGTAATCTATGGAGCGTTTATCATCCACCGTGCTATTATAAAACAAGAGATAAACTGCAATATTATTGTATATCTCATTTAGATATTTCATATAATATTTGTCTTTTGTAGCTGTTGCAATTACCCAGTGAAAGTCTTTGTTATACTTTACAAAATCAATTATATTGAAATTCCTTGAAACTCTAACCAATCCCTCGTTGTATTCTCTCATTTTTCTGATTGCTTCTTCATCAATATTTTTAACAGCTAGTTCAAATGCATTTGTCTCAAGCACTTCTCTAATTCTGAAAGTTGATACTATATCTTCAGCGCTATGCTTGGCAACGACAATGCCCCTTGTTGTCTTTCCTTCCAAAATACCTTCATATTGCAATAAATTTAACGCTTTTCTTACAGAAGTTCTGCTTACACCAGTAGCTTTCACTATATCTTCCTCAATAATCTGATTGCCTGGAAAAAACTTCTTTTCAATTATTCCCTTCTTAATATACTCATATGCTATATCTGATTTACTTTTTTTAGCCATATCGTTCTTTTCTATCATGCACTGTTCCTCTCATTCTCATTTATATATCATATAATTAATTAGGAGCTGGTAAGGTAAAACCGCTCCTATCCATACTAACATTGTATACATTAATGATTTTCTTATTAGACATTATATTGTTCTTAAAATCGAATGTCAAGAATCTCGTATAAAAAAGTATGATTTTGCACCATTATGCATTAATTGTTACTTATAAAGATACGAAACGATATGACAAAAATGCTGCAAGAGCCCTGGATTCAAATATTACGGTTCAGGGCTCTTTAATATTATTTAGAATGTACTTACTATTTCATCTGCACTGGTGTAAGGAAGATTTAATTTTTTTGCTGTTTCAAGAAGAGTCAACTTGCCGTCAAATGTTGTTAATCCTCTCCTTAAATGTTTATCATCCTTGAGTGCTTGTTTTACACCCTTGTTTGCAATTGCCAGTGCAAAGGGAAGAGTTGCATTGCTAAGAGTTGCAGATGCAGTTTGAGCAAAGGCTGATGGTATGTTATCTACACAGTAGTGCATTACCCCATCTACAAAATAAATTGGATCTGTATGGGTTGTGCTGCGACAAGTTTCAATAGCACCGCCTTCATCACATGCTACATCAATAATCATTGCACCTTTCTTCATGAGTTTAAGGTCTTCCCTGTATATTAAGTGATCTTTACGAGTTTTTGGCCACAAAACGCAGTTAATGATAACATCCGAAGTTTTCATACATTCTACCAAGTTTTCTCTGTTTGAAAACATAAAGGTTACATTTTGCGGTAATCGTTTCTTTGCATCCATCATAGCATCATGGTTTATGTCAAGGACATTTACTCTATTTCCAAATGCAGCAGCTAATTCACAGGCACCAAGACCGGCATTTCCACAGCCAATAATAGTTATTACCGGAGTTTCAACGCCACAAACATTGGCAAGCAGTTTGCCAGTTCCACCGTTGATTGTCTGTGAGAAGTGAAGTGCTGCCAGGAAACCTCCTTTACCTGCAAGTTCGCTCATTGGGCTAAGAAGTGGCCATTGTCCCTTATCATCCGAAATATCTTCATATGCAATGGAGATGCACTTAGATTCCATCAATGCTTTGGTCTGATCCAGATGGGCATTTGAGTGAATGTATGTAAATATGATAAGCCCTTCCCTCAAATATTTGAATTCTTCGGGAAATATTTCCTTCACCTTATAGATCATATCAACGCTTGTCCATACTCTTTCTGCCTCATCTGCAACTATTGCCCCGGCTGCTTCATACATTTCATCTGTAAAGCCGCTGCCTGTACCTGCATCATGCTCAACAATTACTTCATGCCCATTTCGAACTAATTCCGTCACAGCTCCCGGTGTGGCCGCTACCCTGTATTCGCTGGATTTTATTTCTTTTACAATGCCAATTATCATTTTTTACTCCTTTCAGGTTATTCCCAATCAGGATAATATTTATCCCATCCGCATCTGCTTACAGTTGGTGGAGTACTGCTGAATAATCTATCAACCACTATATCAACCAGGGTTGGTCCGTCATATTTCAATGCTTCCTCCAACACAGGCCTAATATCCTCAGGTTTTTCAATTCTAAATCCCTTAACTTTGAAACCTTCTGCAATTTTTGCATAATTGGGTACATAGACATCTTCATTTTCATATTTGAATTCTGTAAATATTGATCTATTTTCGAAATATTGTCTCTGTAATCCCCAAACCGTTCCATAAGAGGAGTTGTTAACTATTATCCATGTTATAGGAAGATTGTATTCAGCAGCAGTAGCCAACATGCTGGAATGGATTAAAAATCCTCCATCTCCTTCAACTGAAACAATCTTTCTGTCAGGGCAACCAACTGCAAAACCCAAGGCCTGAGCCAGAGACGTTCCTATTAATCCCATACCATAACCATAGTATGCACTTTTTGGATTGTCGTGGCAATAATAATTCCTTGCACATATTGCTGCACCAACCTGTATGCCGTTTTTTGGAAATACTTCTTCCAATTCTTTTACAAAACGGAAAGGATTGATAGGTACATTATTGCTTTCTCTATATTCTTTCATTTCCTCGAAGTACTCAGCTCTTGCTTTTGCAATGGCTTCCTTTGTTCCTCTGTTATAGGTCTTTCCTTTTGCCTTGATCAAAGATATTATCTCCTTGAGAACTTCCTTGGGATCACCATGGATTCCTACTTCTGTCGGATATATTTTACCTAATTCCCTGGGATCGATATGTACATGAATAATCTTAGTCTTTTCAATGTTGTATGTATCACCGATTTCCCATGCACCTGTTTCATCCTCGTCAAAACGGTTACCTAATGTTATTATAACATCAGAATTCCATGCTGCTTTATTGGCATATTTGTTGCCCCATCCTCCAACTCTTCCAGCATAGTAAGGATTATTCCCACCAATGATAGCTTGCCCCATATAAGCAGTACCAACAGGAGCATCGAGCAATTCTGCCAATTCAATAACTTCATCACTGGCATCAGAAATTACTGCACCAACTCCGCAAATTATCATTGGAGCTTCTGCATTAGCCAATAAGTCAGCAGCCTTTTCAACAGCTTCCCTGCTGCCTCTTGGTCTGTCTATAATTGCCCTTTCTTTCAGTCTGTAATCTTTTTCAAGCATTTCTTTTGTAATTACTTTGCTTTGAACGTCTACAGGAATATTAACAAGTACAACTCCTGTTCTTCCACTCATGGCTGTTGTATAAGCTCTGACAACAGCATCAGGTATTTGTTTAGGATCAACAACATTAAATATTCTCTTGGCAAAACCACGATATAAAGTTGTCTGATCATCATCCTGGTAAATATCTAATTCTTCTTCAGCACCATAACCCCATTGAGCTGTTGGAATATCACCACAAACAACTATAATGGCACTGTTTTCCATTGCTTGTTCAACAAGTCCAGGAATAGCCTGCATCATACCTGGTCCGTTTGTAACAAACAACAATCCTGGTTTTCCGGTTGCCTTAAAGTAACCACCGGCAGCTGCAGCTCCTACAGACTCATCATGAACTATGTATGTCTTAAAACCCCTTTCTTTTTTTGCCTTGTACAGTGCATCAAGGGTTGCCATATTGCCATGGCCGCCCATCCCAAATACACAATTAAGATCTAAATCTGCAAGGCACTTCATTAATAAGTCAGATCCTTTTAAGTTTTCCAATTTTATCTTCCTCCTTATGTATTATATCATTATTAAGCCAACTATCATAAACAGAACTGCTGATATTGCCGCAGAAATTAATGCATACGGTAATTGTGTCTTAAAATGGCTAACGTTATCACATCCACTGAACACAGAAGCCAATACCGTCGAATCAGAAATCATTGAGCAGTGGTCGCCCATGATAGCTCCAGATAACATGGCTGCTACCAACAAATAAAGTGGTACTCCATTAGCCGCTGCCATAGGTACAACTATGGGTATTACAATTGCAAATGTTCCCCAGGATGAACCTGTTGCAAATGACATTAATGAAGCAACGATAAATACCAGGACAGGAATAACTTTTCCTGACAAGTGGGCTGCTGTTAATGTTGAAATATATGTACCAACACCTAATTCGCTACAAATACCGCTTAAGCAAAATGCAAACACTAACAGCATTGCTATAGGCACCATTTCCAGACATCCATCAAGACATAACTTAACTGACTCTTTGCCTTTCATTCCTGCTGATTTAATACACAGAAGAATTGCAACTGCATTACCAATAAGCATAGAATAGAAAACTGATGTAGAGGTATCACCATCAGAGAAAACACCTTTGCCAGTAATATATTGCGATGCAACAACAGTAATAATAATTGCAAGAATTGGAATAAGCACTAACATTGGAGATGCAACACGTTCTTCTTCAGTTGAATCTACTGCCATTTCAGTGGATGCTACACAATTTTCTTCTACAGTCTTCATGCTTCCAATATTCCATTTTTTAAATACCATGATAGGTACTAATAATAATGCAATAATACAATAAAAGTTAAAAGGCAACGCTTTCAACAAGACTGACATTGAATCAGATACTTCAAGTGTAGCTAATATTCCAATTATGTATGCACCCCAGGAGTTTAACGGAAGCAAGGCACACATTGGAGAAGAAGTTGAATCAACAATATAAGCAACCTTTTCTTTGGAATAGCCATAATTGTTGGCCAACGTTTTACCTATTGTTGCTGTTACAGCTTCAGATGTATACTGATCAAAGAACAATACTACTCCAATCAGCCATGTGAGGAACTGCGCTTTTTCAGGAGTTGTAACGTTTGCTTTCTTTTGAAGCCACCTGATTAATCCTGTAACTGCACCAGATACTTGCATTAACTTGATTACTCCTCCGATTAATACAGCAAAAAGAATTATTTTTACATTCCAGGAGCTGGCAAGCACATTTATTAACTTGTTAAAGGACATGTCCAATCCTACCAAGGGATTTCCGCCTGCCAAAATAATACATCCACAAAAAATACCTGCAAACATGCCAATGTAGATTTGTTTTGTCCATAAGCACACTATAATGGTAATAATGGTTGGTAATAAAATAACCCAGCTGTTCATTTTGTTCTCCTTTCCAAAATATAATTTTTAATATTAAGAAATAATACCCTGATGTATATATTATTGTATATTTTTTTGTATACAAAGTCAAGTGCTATTTTAATACTATCTTCCTTTTCTGTCATAATAAAAAAAGATGGCTATTGATACCATTAACCATCTATCTTAATGCTATAACATTATTTTCACTATTACTATCGCAGACTCAGCCTTGCTATTACATCTGCAATAATATTATTTTTTTTCAATTTTACTGCTTTATGCAAACATAATTCATGACAACACATACATTCTATACATTTTGAATAATCAATTCTTTTTGTAGCCTTATCTATCGCCTGTACAGGGCAGCTTTCAACGCACATATTGCATTCCTTGCATTTCTTCTTATTGACTTCCGGCTTTGTTTTGAAGAAATCAATTACCTTAATTAATGATTTGTTGTTATGTCTTGTGCTTTTTAATATTTTAGGCAGCTTAAAGTTGTTTAATCTTGGAACGTAATTGTAGTCTCCCTCTATTGTTATTTCATCCAGGTTCCATTGACCTAAATTTCTTTTTTTGGCTGAAATTAAAATAGGTATATCATCCAGACTCATTCCCAGCATATTAATAGCTACCATATCCAAAGCCAAAGGATCTGTACTGATAAGTACTTTATTTGAATTATAAACAGACCCTGCAGTAGGTCCTTCGCCTTCCATAGAAGTTATACCATCCATAATGTGTAGTGTAAAATTAGTTGCTTCGTGAATATCTGCAATTATATCGCCGAAATCCTCTTTATCAGGTGCCATTTTATGATATGTCGCCTTACGAAGTCCGGGTATACAACCAAAAAGGTTTTTCACAGCGCCTGTATATACATTTGCCGAATGGGTTTTTAACTTAGGAAGATTAATAACCACATCTGCTTCAAACAAGGGCTTAGGCAGGTACATCTTGTCTTTAAATTTACCTTTTGGCTCTACTTCAACAACTCCTTCTTTGTCAAAGTTTTTTATTATGGCTCCTTCCTCCCTGGCAACCTTCTCATATCCGGAAACTTTAAAACTCTGAGCTGTAGGTGCAACACCTGCTATGGCACCTCCTGAACTGTCTCCTATCCATACAGTGCAGCCTCTTTCTCTCAGAATTCTGGTTATTGCCCTGACAAATTCAGAATGGGTAACTGCTGCGGTATCAGAAGTTTTTGGTCCGATAAGATTTGCCTTAAGCAACACAGTATCGCCTGATTTTACAAATTTGTCCCAACCACCTAACCTATCAACACCATTGTTCACCTTTTCTATTATGTCCTCTACAATATAGTCTTTACACTCTTGAATTATAACTTGACTCATACTTTTCCCTCCAATACCTGTTCCCTCTGAACA
>DURT01000056.1 GCA_012843025.1 Tissierellia bacterium
ATAATATTACCTAGATTTTCGCTAACCACATAGACCCGATCAAGATCATATAGAATTGTCTGTGGTCTTCCTCCAAAATATTGAAATGCATAGTTATGAGCTTTTATGGCTGTTTCGGTCGTGAAGGGATCCGGTGAAAAGTAAACAAATTTCATTCTGCTATAACTCAGAACCATACAAAAGAAATATACCCTTACAATTCTTCCATACATATCTTTAAGTTTATATTGACCAAAATCAGCCTGAGCTTCATATCCTGGTGGCGAGACTTCACGTGGCGAGATTTTCCGCTTACTGGTATGCTGATACCCATGCTGTTCCCTTAAAGCTTTCATGTAGCGATAGAATGTTGCTCGTTTAACTTGTAAATCGGGAAAGGCTTCCATCAATTTGAGAAAAATATTGGTATCGCGGATTTGTGGGCATAATTTCAACTGTTCCATTATGTACTGACGGTAGTTATCCATATGGTACCTTTCCTTTTCAGCTTCCCTAGCATAATCCTCTTTACTCATATTCCAGTATTTGCTGACAGAAGAATAGGTTATTTCCAGCGCTTTTGCGGTTTTTGTCTGGGCAAGTCCAAGTGCTTTGTATTCCTGGATTTTTTGATATTGCTCGATACCGATCATGTTTTTCCTCCTTAAGTTTTATTGTTAAAGCTAGAATACATATACCAACGCAAGCATAGGCATCACCTCCTTTTCAGGCTAAGTCACAGTATGATCTAATCAATGCTTTTCGTCTTGTACAAACAAGATGACTACAGACTAATTTATCACTTTACTCTGCATAACTGGTTAATCAAGCTTTCATTTATAAACTCAGAAGATATATGTATAGGAATAACACCTTAAAATAACCGAAAAAAACAAAAAACTCCTCATCATTGATAAAATATCCGTGATGAAGAATTTAATCTTAACCGTTTTAAATATTATGAAAACAAAAAATAATATTTGTTTAATCTAGGGAAAAAAGGATCAACTACAAATAACTTGTAAGTTAATACTGTATGTGTCCATCAAGTAAGATGCAGTTCCAGCGAGTATACGAAGCATATCATCTGTTATGGATGTAGAATCAATTCCAGGTTGAACAATGAATATTTCAAAAGTTGTAGGGAAAATACGCATTTTGTTTTTTACTTCTTTGAGTTTCTTTAGGCTACCAACTTCAAATCGTGTTCCGCCTAACTGGGCACGTGCTGCTTCTCTTCGTATCATACGATCAATAATTGCACTAGGATCTTGACACCACTTTATAGATTTTTCAGCTTGTCCACATACCTCGTATAAATCAGCTACACGTGCACCTGGTCTATCTCCATGAGCATATTTACAGTGATAGAATTGTACAGTAATTTTATCGTTTTTATCGATAACACCAACAACATCTGCTATTTCTCCTGCTGAATCGTCATCAAAAATTACTTCATATTGATTTGTGGAAGTTAAATTTTGAATTACCTGATACTGAATACTTTGCTTATCCCGATTTATGCCTTGAGATTCCTTACGGATATTTGTCTCTTTCCAATCCCATACTATAATGCGCTCCATATTAAATGCAGGGGGAGCGGAGCTTATTTTTACAAGATAGTTTCCCTCTAACATTGAATGATCGACAAATTTAATACAGGGAGGAAATTTATTGAAAAACTCTGTCATTTTATATTCATGTTTATTTTTTTTAATTTTAAAACCTTTCGACTTTACAGCTATAAATTCATATCCTTTATCTGAAATATGCAATTCATATTCTTCAAACACTTGCTCGTTCCCAACAATAAATCGTATTGATCCGCTTTCGCTATAATCAGAAATCTTTATATCCACTGAATAAATTGGATATTCGTTAGGACCATGTAAAATATAGACACTGTTATCATTTATCAAATCTATATCAATTGGCCATTCTATTCCATATGGAACAGATGATGGTCGTTCTTTGATAATTTCAGGAATTAATGCTCCTTCAAATATTTTAGAAGTGTTAATTTCATCATTAAGTAAACGGCTAGCCACATCATTGCACCAGTCTATCCAGTACCCAATACTTTCAACCCACCTAGACCAAATACGACCTTTATATGAACAACCAATACTTACTTTGCCGTTGCCACTATACCCTACTCCAAATAGGTTAGATTTGAATGAGGTTTCTTTTTGTGATTCAGCAATCCCATTTGCAATATCTATCCCTGCAAACATTCGATACCTAATAGGACCATCAATTGCCGATTTAAGTCCAACAGTACCGAGCATAAGTCTTTTGATTCCATGTAGACAGCGGAATACCGTTTCTCCTGTTATTTTATCAGAGCGATTAAATAAAGCTGTTGCTAAAGTATCAGCAATACTTTTATTAGTACTATTTATAAAGAACATTTCTATGCTACGGTTCCAATAGACTAAATGCAAATTCCAGTTTGTATCGTTAATCCCTTTAAAGGAAGTCCACTCAACTTTCGAATCAAGTTTTTCAAGAATTACAATAATGCCATTTTCATTGTTGATTGTAAAAAAGCAATTATCCGGATCAAAAACTTTATACACAGCATCGGGATTCCATGACTTTTCGCTTGTTTTATATGCAATCATACTTATTTTTGGACGCAATTGCTGTATTGTCATTCCCTTCAAGGATGAAGCATCAAATCCTTGGGCAAGCTCTTGCAGCGATAATTCTTTATCTATTTCTCGCTTTGCCATAACATGAAGTAATACATTCCAGTCTGAATCCTGCGAATACAGCTCTCGTAACGATTCATTCAACTCGTCATTGGCTATATTAGTAATCACTGTGGCTGCACCTAAACCTTCACTCGTCCTTGCGAAACGTCCAATAAACTGTAATGTTATAGGAAGTGATTTATATTTGTCATGTACGGCGGCTATTTTAAGGTTAGGAATATCAATTCCTTCTCCAAACATATCCACACAAACAACTATCTTTGAGTCTCCTGATTTAAGTGCCTTGATAGCCGCGGTTCTTTTAGATACTGGAATATCACTATGTACTAAAACTGGATTATATTTTTCAAAATATTGATGATAAATTGAATTAAATAAGTAATCTGCAGAGCGCTTATCTTTTGCACGAACAAGTATTAAATGGTTATAACCAGCTTCAAGGTCACTTTCTAATTGTTTTATAGCAGCTTCAGCGATAGCAAAATCGCCTTTTTCTTCGTCAAATTCCATAAGTGGAAGAAAATTAATTTTTTGAAAATATCCTTGTTGTTGAGCCATAGCTAATGGAAAATTGTAAATTATTTTTCCGTCAACCTTTTTCCCATCATTTCTGAATGGTGTCGCAGTAAATTGAAGACATCTTAATTTTCCTAACTTATACTTTACAGTTGCCCACGTATTAGCTGCAATATGATGAGCCTCATCTACAATTAATGTATCACAGGTTTTATTTATTACCATCAAATATTCTTCCGGAAATCTTTGTAATAGTGACATTGTAGTAACAATAATATTAGATCTATCGAGAATCTCCTGCAATTGATAAAGTTCTTTTGGAGTTTTACGCAGTGTAGTTACTGTAGGTTTAAGAGCAGTTTCTTTTATGATTCCAATTGCTTGTAGAATACCGAAAGTCAAAAATTTATCTGCGGTTTGTTTTCTTAACAAATTACTAGGAACAACAATTAAAGTGCGTCCTATCATTTCCGATACAACAGTAGCAATCATTGTTTCTGTCTTACCAGTACCTGTGGATGCTACAACTAGGTTCTTATATGATTCATACTCTTCTCTTTCTACCCTAAGATCCTCTAGTATTTCTTTTTGATGGGAATATGGCCTCAGATCAAAGAAAACATACTGCTTATCCTCATCCTTTTCCTTTCTACTTAAAGCTATTTTTAATTCTTTCTTATCTTCCTCTTCCCCAGGCATAAAAGTCCTAAATTCATCATCATTCCAATATGTCTCAAAGGTTTTTATTATACTATCAACTACATCCATTGTCTATTGAATTTGCTACCATTATACCACATTATGGGAGAATCCTTTATATAACCTCCTTTAGATGGGCATGAAAAAAACACCTATTTTATAGATGCTTTGATAATTGTTTTATTTATTAATGTTGATAGATAATACTGCTGTTGAATTTATCCTTTTAAAATGGTATTATCAGAATGTAACTTTCTCAACGGATTTGGAGGTAAATAGATGAAACTATATATAACTAGACATGGAACTACAGAATGGAATCTTGAAAAAAAATTGCAGGGATGGGCGGATTCACCTTTAACTGAGGATGGAAGAAATCGTGCTATCAAATTAGGCAATAGTTTAAAAGATATTGATTTTGATATGATTTATACTAGTCCACAGGAAAGGGCTTTAAATACTGCTAAACTTATAAGGGGAAATAAAAATACGGAGATAAAAGTTCATAATGGGTTAAAGGAGTTACGCTATGGTTCATGGCAAGGTATGTATATATCCGATATAGAAAAAGATTATCCAGCGGATTATCATTCATATATAAATGATCCTGAACAGTATATGCCTGAAGATGGTGAATCCATGGTGGATTTATTCCAACGTGTTAATTTGTTTCTAGAAGAAATTTCTACCATGAACTACCAAAATATATTGATAGTATCCCATGGTATAACTATAAAAGCTATAATTGCCATAATCAAAGAATTGTCATGGCAGGAATTTGCATCTCTTGAAATCTATACAGGGACAGCTTTAAATGTCTGTGAGCTTAAAGATGGTAGTTTTGAGTTTTTACTTGAAGGGGATATTTCCCATTTATAACTAGCAACGGCAAGAAGAATCCTGGATTAAAATGTTCTAAATCCAAGATTCTTTCTGAAAAACTAGTAAATAAATTCTAGTATATGAATCCCATAGCCTCATATTGATACGTTGGAAAACGTTTCTTGATTCTAGAAGATTATAAAGAATTTAATTTTTATATATTATCATATACTCAAAATCTTCTTTTGATATCTAGTAATTGCTATATAAGGATTTTTGATTTATTTCAACAGCTTTTTTAAAAGCATCTAAATATTTATTTGGATAATTATTCCTAATATCATCTAAATAAGAATAAATCGATCCTCCTTTTTTATCCATTCCATCATAATGCATTAAGAACATAGAATATAAAAAAAGATTTTGGGAATTACTAAATAATAATTTTCATCCAAAAAGCTATCTTCTAATCTCTTCAGTCTTATACGATTTTTAATCGATACCATTAAACTCTCTTCTTTTTTGATTTGCTCCCATAATTTTTTGATTGATATAATCATACCCTTTAGGGGAATGAGGTATTAGACAGTCTGAGCAATCCTTGATACCGGATTTGTCTTTATAATTCCCACCACATTCATCAAAAAAATACAGTGGGCAATAACAAAACATACAATTAAATTCATCAACATTATTTACTTTATGGCAAGGTAAATAATGGCAACCCTTGTTATTATAAAATTTATATGAACTTTCCATGATAAATCCCCCTTAGTAAATTCTTAGTTCACCACTAAGACCTTTTTCCTCAGAAACTGCTTTCATTCCTTCAATAATTAAACTATGCCACTTAAAAAAAATTTAATGAGTCCCTTCAACAACTTCCATATCCATAGATGTAAATACTTCTTTGATCTCTAATAATTTATCTGCCTTACATTTCACTGCACATGCTCCAAGGTGAATTATCTTAACATCAGAATCCTTCAATCTTGTGGCTAATGTTGTGATGTTTTCTTTTGAATCTGTAGAACATATATTGCATGAAAAGAATGCTTGTAGCTCTGTATCTATATCTTCATATCTTGAGAAGTGCTTGTCCTTCTTGTTATATGCTTTAAAGCATCCCATGGAGGAACACCTTCCATTAATTTTCTCACATACTCCTATTGCTATTTTCAATTGAGTCAACTCCTTATTATATATGCCATTTTCGACAATTAAGTGCGATAATTAAGAACCGTCCCTGTTTGTTGCACATTCAAGAAACTTCACTAAGGTTCAGGATGACAAACTTAGACTTTTATTTACTTCTAATTATTTTCTCTATTGTCTCTAAATCAGTGATGCCCTCTTCTTCATCTCTACCTATGATGATTGGTTTTACACCTAATTCTTTGCAGGCTTGAATCTTCTCTACTGTTCCTCCTGCATGACCGCTATCTTTCATTACACAATAATCTGGATTATAAGCAGATAGCATTGCCTTGTTGAATTCTTTGGAAAACGGTCCAAGGATAGCTACTATATCCCTCATATGGACATCGCTTTTCTTGCATAACTCTATGCTTTCAAGGGCTGGTAGTACTCTGTAGATAAATCTATTGTCCCCTCTAACCTTCTCAAAATCTTTTATATTCTTTGAGCCTGTTGTAAAGAAAACTGTACCTTTAACATTTGATAAAAAATCAAATGCCTCTTCATAGGAGTTTAAATATATATTATCTCTATCTTGTACTGCTATTTTACGTACATATCTTACATATTCAATATCAAGTTCTTCACTTACAAACCTTGCATTTTCAGAAACTATCTTTGCATATGGATGGGATAGATCTATTATCATATCTATATTATTATCCTTTGCAAAACTTATCATTTCATCTTTACTTAATCTTCCTATAAATAGATTATCTGTGTCGAAAAATTCCTTTCCATCTTCAGTTGCTATTGTTAAGATATAATTATTAAAATCCCCTAATCTTTCTATTAACTTTCTTGCTTCTGAAGTTCCACCTATGATCCATATCATTTTATATTGTATCCTCTCGGTGTTATTATCTTATTATCTCTAATAAATGTATTTGAATTTCCGATGATTAGGACACTTAGCATATCTACTATTTCATAATCTATTTCCGCAAGAGTTGTAATGGTGATACTTGTATCTGGTCTTCCTGAATTCCTAACAATACCTACTGGTGTAGATCCATCCCTATATTTAGAAATAGTCTCTATTGCCTTTTCAAGATGATCCTTTCTGCCCTTAGATTTTGGGTTGTAAATGGATATTACAAAGTCTGCCTCTGCTGCTTTCTCAACCCTGTTAATTATAACTTCCCATGGGGTAAGTAAATCACTTAGACTAATAGATGCATAGTCATGCATTATAGGGGAGCCTAGCTCTGCTGCTGCTGAGAATGCCGCTGTTACCCCCGGAATAATCTCTACTTCTATATCCCTAGCTAGTTCAAGTATTGGACCTGCCATACCGTATAGGCCTGCATCACCAGTACTTACGATAGAAGTATCCTTGCCCTTTCTAAACATATCTATGGCTGCCTTGCATCTTTCAACTTCTCCCCTCATACCTGTGGAGATAAGCTCCTTACCATCAGTTAAATCACCTAAATATGCTATATATGGTGTGTAACCCACTATTACTTGAGATTTTTTTATTACTTCAACTGCTTTATAAGTCATATGTTCAAGACCACCTGGTCCAATTCCTACTACATATAATTTTGCCATATTTTCCTCCATTATTTGTTAATTGATATAGTAACGCCTTTGTGTATAAACTTCCTTAATATTGGTTTGCCACCTAAGAGATATGCGCAGGGTTCTGATACTGAATACACTCCTATGGTATCCTTAACAAACTGGGATTTTTGAAACATATCCTCCAGTGGTAAAATATCTTCTATTGTGAATATCTCTAAGGGGCAATTGTAGTGTTCTGCCGCTTTGATTATACCGGCCTCATCTTTTTTTATTTCAACTGTTCCCATGGCTCTAATACTCTTATTTGAAAGATTGCTATTATTTAAAGCTAATTCTATAGCTCCTATAACAATCTCCACTTCTTTTCCCTTTCTACATCCTATACCTATATTTATGTTCTTAGGCCTTAGGATCGTATGTGGAATATCTATGGGACCTATATCCTCCCTTGATGTTACTATTATGATTCCTTCTACTGATGGAGCAATATTATTTAAGTCATCCACCTTTATTAGATTTGGATAATTTATTAAATTTCCATCTTCAGTATAGATACCTACTCTTTTATTGTTGACCATCATTGAAACTATCCTAGTTACGGTGGATAAATCCTCAATATAATAATCATTTTCCTTTGCGAACATATCTATTGATTCTATACCTCTATTATCTGATGCTGTTGTAATAACTGTAGTAGCTTCAAGGTAATCTCCTATGGATTTTGCTATCCCATTGGCCCCTCCTAGATGTCCTGATAAGAGTGATATAGAAAACTTACCCTCATCATCTATGACCACTATTGCTGGATCTATATCTTTAGACTTTATATATGGTTGGCACATCCTAACAGCAATACCAGTGGCTGAAATAAATATAAATCCATCATATTTACTCCATGATGATTCTAAGAATCCCTTTATGCCACCTTGAATTTGTGAGTTGGGGATATGCTCCATCTTATAAGTATCACTATCTAGGGCTAGAAGTCTTTCCCCTAGCAATCTCCCTTTATCTGTAAAGGAAAGACAGGCTAACTTCATTTTATTGCCTCTCTGAATTCATGGGTAAAAGTCGGATCATAAAGCTTAGATCTTTCATATGCTCCTTCTATGAAGTTTCCAACTAATATTTGGCCCATCTTTTTAATGCCTTTGCTCTTCACTTTTTCAGCTATATCTCTTAAAGTTCCAAATACCATATCTTGATCTTCCCAAGTTGCCTTATATACTACCGCTACTGGTATATCATAGCTGCCATAGCCTTTGGCTAATTTTTCCACCACTCTATCTATCTCCTGAACTGATAAGAATATAGCCATGGAAGCTCTGTGACTTGCTAAATCTTCTAGGTCCTCTCCTTCAGGTACAGGGGTTCTTCCTTCTATCCTTGTAAGGATTACTGTTTGACTTACATTTGGTAAGGTAAATTCTTTTTTTATAGATGCACAAGCTGCTGTAAAGGAGCTTACTCCTGGAATCACCTCATATGAGATACCCTTTTCGTCTAATAGGTCCATTTGCTCTCTTATGGCTCCATATATAGTTGGATCTCCTGTATGCAGTCTTACAACTTTTAAACCTTTATCCACACTTGTTTCTATTACTTCAATCACTTCTACCAAGGTCATGGAAGCACTATTGTGTAAATCCGCATTTTCTTTACAAAATCCTAAGTGTTTGTCTGATACTAAACTTCCAGCATATATAACTACATCTGCTTCTTCTAACAATCTTCTGCCTTTTATAGTGATTAAATCAACATCTCCCGGTCCAGCACCTACAAAACTAACCATTTGACTTCACTCCTTTTACTATATAAATAGGGTTTTGACCCTTTAATAATCCTATTTTATCCATATAAGCACTTTGAATAAGCTGAGTTTCTATATCCTTATAGCCGTATTCTTTTAAAAGAGTTAAAAACTGACTTAAATTATTTAGGGTTATAAAATTCCCACAAAGTACTCCCTTGTCCTCTAAATGTCCTTCTAGATATTGAAATATTTCCTTTAATTTGCCTCCGCTACCACCGACAAAGCATTTATTGAATTTAATATCTGGTAAATCCTCTGGGGCTAAGCCTTGTACAATATCTATATCTGTAGCAAATCTATCATTGTTTTCTTTAATAAGCTGAACTCCTTCTTCTTCACGTTCAATAGCCCAGACCTTTGCTCCTTGCAGGCTTGCTTCAATGGATATGGACCCTGTACCTGCTCCTATATCTAATAATCTATCCCCTTGGTTAATTCCAAGGTATCCAATAGTAAGGACTCTTATATTGAACTTAGTCATTGGAATATTTCCTCTTATAAAATCCTCATCTTTAAGCCATTTCATTTTCAATAACCACCACCCCTAAGGAAGAATAGTCCTCTATTTCATCCCCAATATTTGCCCTTATTATCTTTTCATCATCATAAGAAAGGTTAAATCCTACATACATTCTTCCTTTCATGCCTAGTTTATCTAACTCCTCAGATATATAGGATGGGCTATTGATTTTATCTATTAACATTATAATCAGCTTGTGATCTAATATATCCTTTAAATCATGGTCTCTACCGTGTAGGGATACAAAGATGCACTCTTGCCACGACATCTGTAATTTGCTCATCATATATTGAAATGAGGACAAGCCAGGTAATACTCTATCTACTTTGACACCTTTTCTCTTTAGAAACTCTACTATTCCAAAGAAATTAGGGTCACCTGATGCAAGGAGAAGGGTGTCTCTATCTTTATCTAAAATCTCTATGACTTGGTCTACACGATTGACTTCTATATAGTCATCTCTAATGGTTTTAATAGAATGACCAACTCTTCCAAAGGCTATAATAGTATCAGCTTCCTTTATCTTCTCTACTACATCCACAGTTAAATATCTAGGATTGCCTGGTCCTACCCCTGCAACTGTTAACATATATCAACACCCCTTTCCATGGAATAGATGATTACTTTTACTTTTAAGTCTTCATCTTTTAAATATCTTCTAATCCTATTTTCTGCACCTTTTTCCATAGCCTTAACTACTTGCCCATATCCGGCTTCTATACAGATATTTAATCCTTCCTCAGCAGTTATGGCATTATCTACCTCTTCTAGCAAAGACTTTGGTGCATCCATCATAGCTAAATGATAGATAAATGCTTCCATCCTGCCATCACAAATCTTGCTATGGGTGTTGAATACACCTATGGATAGTTTTGAAAACTTACCTATATGACCTATTAAAGTTATTGATTTAAATCCCTTATTATAGACATATAGTAGGCTATCTCCTATAAAATTGGACACTTTCACCCTAGGTTTATCTATTCCTATCTTTTCAGAAACCTTCTCACCATAATTCCCTGGAACTAAAACTATATGATCCAAGCCATGTTCTCCTGCTATCATATCTACTTCCATATAAATGGTTTTTAATAAGGCTTCTTCACTCATAGGGTATACTATGCCCTTACTACCTATAATTGATATGCCGCCTTTTATACCTATGTTTTCATTGAAGGTTTTCTTGCCTACTTCTTCTCCTTCAGGAGCATATATCAATACATCATAACCCTTAGGGCTTACTTCTCTCACTTCTTTTTCAATCATTTGTCTAGGTACAGGGTTAATGGCCGCTTGACCTATTTCTCCAAATAGTCCTTTTCTGGTGATTCTACCTATACCTACTCCACCATCTATAATTATCTGGCTATCTTCTCTTCTGCTAACCTTGGCATATATTTGAATACCATCTGTATTATCCGGATCATCACCTGCATCTTTTATAATTGAACATGCTGCATAGTCTTGCCCAATTTGTGGATTATGAACTTCTAATTTAAGGGGAACATTGGCTGGAGTGTCTATATCTATATAGTTTACAATATTACCAGTTTCCAGCATTGTCACAGCAGCCTTTGCAGCAGCTGTTGCACAGCTTCCAGTAGTATAACCACATCTGAGATTTTTTCCATCTTTTATTACATATAGATCTAAAGTCATCTTCCAACTACCATATACAATAGGGCATTTATTATAGATGCAGCTACATTGCTACCACCTTTATAGCCTACTGTGGATATGGATGGAATATCAAATTCCCTTAGATACTCTTTGGATTCAGCTGCACCGACAAATCCCACTGGGACACCTACTACGAATTTAGGATTTACTTTTCCCTCTTTTACCAACTCTAATATCCTAGATAGAGCTGTAGGAGCATTTCCTATGACAAAGGCATCAATTCCTTCTTCCACTGCTAAATCCACTGCACATGCTGATCTAGTAGTTCCTAATTCCTTGGACATTTTGAATACTCTTTCGTCATCTATGAAACATTTTAACTCACAGTTTGCCTTTGAAAGGGCAGGCTTATTTATTCCCATGTAGGCCATCTTGGTATCTGTGAAAATCTTAGTGCCACTTAAGATGTTCCCCTTTGCTTCATGGATAAATTCATTCTTAAAAACTATTATCTTTCTGTAATCAAAGTCTCCCGTTGTATGAATCATCCTTTTAGCTATGACCATCTCTTCTTCGTTAAAAGTAGTATCTCCCATGATTTCATCAATAATATCCATACTTTTATTTTCAATTTCCATTGGATTTTTAATATACATTTTCGTCACCTCTTATCTCATCTAGATGTTCTATAAATATATCTTGAATCTCCTTTACCTGTCCTAAACCTACTATCTGAAGGTCTACATCTATGTCATTTTTCTCTAATATACTCTTCCATGAATCATCGCTATCTGATGCCATGTCTTCCAAAGCATGTACACCAGCCACCAACATAAATGGTTTTAATAATACTTTCTTGATTGATTTTTCTTTTAGTTTTTTTACTACATCATCTATGCTTATTTCACCTTCAACTGTGCCTATAAATACATTTTCATATCCAGCTTTTCTTATTGTATCCTCTAATTTTTTATATGATAGATCAGTACTATGGTCTGAGCCGTGGCCCATGAAAACCACTGCTTGATCCTTATTAGCAATTCCTAACCCATTAACCACCTTTTCATAATCCATATCATGGGATAATAATGGTTTGGCAACTGTTACTTTATAGTCAGGATTTTCTTTTACAAAATCATTGACTTCTCTTAATATCTTCTCGTATTCATGCCCTTCAATAATAAGAAGTGGTTGAATATAGATTTCTTTTACTCCATTCCTTTTCATTCTTTCTAATGCTTCTGTTGGAGTATCTACTGGGTAATCATCCCTTTTCTTTAATTTGTGGATGACCATTCTTGAAGTAAAGGCCCTTGTAACTAAATAATCTGTATATCTTTCTTTGATTCTATTTTCTATTGACTCTATGCAAAGTTCCATTGTCTCTCTATTTGATGTACCAAAACTGGTAACTATTATTCCTTTTTTCATTTTTCTCCTCCACATTACCTATATTCCTTAAAGGCATCTAATAGCCTTTCATTATTCTCCCTATCCTTAATAGCTACCCTAATATGATTATCCCCTAGTTCAACAAAACTGGAGCATTTTCTGATTACTAAGCCATATTGTAAGAAATGTTCAAAAGCATAATCTTCATTGTGTTCTAGTAGTTTTATAAGAATGTAGTTAGTATGGGAATTATAAACATGTATCCCATCTATTTTAGATAATTCTTGTATTAAATATTGTCTTTCTTTATCTATATATTTTTTACTTTCATTGATGTACTCAATATCATCGAATATATATTGACCTGCTATATCAGCCAATGAATTTACACTCCAAGGTAGTTCTACTTCACTAATTTCCTGAACCTTCTCAATGGAGCAACAACAATATCCCAATCTTATACCCGGTAGTGCAAAGAATTTAGTAGCTGCCCTTATGATTGCTACATTTTTATATCCATCGTCCTTAAAAAGTTCTATACTATCATAATCCTCTGGACAGAATTCAAAGAAGGCCTCATCTAAAAGTAAGAATGCCTTTTTTTTCTTTACGATTCCATATATCTCTAGTAGTTCTTTTTCAGGTATACGTAAACCTGTAGGGTTATTTGGATTACCTAATATTAGTAATTCATCCTCCTCTAAATCTTTAAATGACTCTATATCTATAGAAAAGTCTTCTCCATATGGAATTTTTTTAATTTCTTTGCCATGAACCTTAGCTCTCTCTTCATATTCTGAAAATGCTGGAGTCATAACTACTACTCTTTTAGCAGCAATAGTAAAGTTATTTATTATCTCCACTGCCCCATTACCTACTAGCACATTTTCATCTTTACAGTTTAGATATTTAGCTACCGCAGATTTTAAGTTCCTGTATTTAATATCTGGATAAGCTACAAGGCTATTAAAACCATCTATTAAAACTTCATTCAATCCATTCGGTGTACCGATTGGGTTAATATTACTAGAGAAATCAACTAATTCACCTTCATAATGTTCCTCGTATGTTAACAAATCTCCACCATGCTTCATTTTATCAGCCTACCTCTCTATTTTATTGGGAATAATATATGGACAGTTATTCTTATAGTCCTCATATATATCTGCTTCAATGTTAAAAACATCCTTCAACAAATCCCTATTTATAACCTCACATGGATCTCCATGATCAAACACTTCCCCATCTTTCAAAACATAGATTCTATCTGAATATCTGATTGCTTGATTTAAATCATGAAGAACCATGACTATGCTAATTCCTAAAGTTTCATTTAACTCCTTGACCAACTCTAAAACTTCCATTTGATATGATATATCTAGATATGTAGTTGGCTCGTCTAAGACTAATATATCTGTTTTCTGTGCCAAGGCCATTGCTATCCAGGCTCTCTGTCTTTCTCCCCCTGATAGTGTCATGATGTTCCTATCTCTTAAAGCTAAGGTTCCTGTCTTTTCCATAGCCCACTCAACTATATCCCTATCGGCCTTACTTAATCGCTTACCAAATCCAAGATGAGGAAACCTTCCGTAAGATGCCAAGGACTCAACAAGCAAATCATTAGATACTGATTTTACCTGTGGCAAAACTGCTAGCTTTTTTGCTATTTCCTTAGTTGGTATATTGTCTATATTTTTCCCGTCTAAGATTATTTCTCCATCACCTATTTTTATGGATCTACAAATTGCCTTAATTAATGTGGATTTACCAGATCCATTAGGACCAATAACAGTCACAATTTCTCCCTTATTAACTTCCATTGAAACCCCTTTTAATACAATCTTGTCATCATAGTTAACTACTATATTATTTCCTCTTATGTCCATAGGACAAACCTCCCTTACCTTTTAAAAGATATAGGAAAAAAGGTGCTCCAATAGCTGATATGATTATCCCTACTGGAACTTCTGTTGGCTGAAATATCACCCTTGAAATAGTATCACATAACATTACGAATATAGCCCCTGTAAAGATACATGCCGGTAATAAATATTTGTGATCTGACCCTATTAGGATTCTGGTAATATGGGGTACCATAAGTCCAACAAAGCCTAGTAAACCTACTACACTAACTGCGCTCCCTGCTAAAAATGAAGATAATATTATAAATAAAAATCTGGTCTTTTCAACATTTAAACCAAGTCCTGTAGATACCTCATCACCAAGCATGAGAACATTGAGCCTAGTTGGTAAAAACATCAGTATAGTTCCGCATATAATTGTATAGGGAAAAATCAGCTTTAAATCTCCCCATGTAATAGATGCTAACCCACCAACCATAAAGTTTAAAACTCCTGATACCCTATCTGGATAAAAGGTCATCAAAGCGTTGTTTCCTGCACCAAATAGAGATGATACTGCTACCCCTGCTAGTATCATCCTTGTAGGCATTACACCACCATTCCAAGCCAAACCATAGATTAGCATAGTAGCTCCTAATGCTCCTAAAAAGGATCCGATTGGTGCTAGATAATAATACTGTGGAAACAATATTAGAAAAATCAGCCCTACTAGCCCCGCACCTGCTGAAACACCAATAGTGCTAGGGCTTGCTAGTGGATTTCTCATTATTCCTTGGAGCACTACACCAGCTAGGGAGAGATTTATCCCTACTAGTGCAGCTACTATGGTTCTAGGTATTCTTACATTCCATATTATTTGATAGCTTGTAGAGCCCTGATCAAATAGAAGAGTCTTGATTATCTTTACAGGACTCATCTGTACTGCCCCATTACCAACACTTACTAAAAATGTTAGAATACTTAAAGTAAAAAACACTAAAATCGTGATTTTCTGTTTTCTTGAATTCATGGAATTCTCCTACTCCTATTGAAATAGTTCTGGATATATTATAGTTGCTAGATTCTCATAAGCCTCTGCATATCTAAGATTTGCTTTGAACATGTACATATCCTTTGGTAATATTATATATCTATCATTCTTAACTGCTGATAATGAAGCCCAAGCTGGATTTGATTCAGCATCTTCTTTTAATCTATCTAATGTAGCTTCCATATCACTACCAGTTGTTTGAACAAATATAAAATCTGGATCTTCTTCTAATATCTTTTCCATAGAAAAATTCTGTGTACCTAATGCTCCATCTGAATTATCTGCTATATTTATAGTATTTAAATCCTCAAGCATCATACCTACATATGAGCTAGAGTCCCTAACTGATACAGACTTTGCACTTGCCATTATAAGTAGTACCTTATGTTCTTTTTCCTCTGGGATAACTGAAAGTATATTGTCTATTTCCTCTACAATATCTAAAGCATTTGATTTGAATAGATCTTCCCTTTCATTTAATGCAGTAAATAATCTAGTAATAGTCAAATAATCATCTAATCCAACATAGTCTATAGCTATAACAGGTATACCTACACCTTCAAAGGAAGGTATTAATTCTAATTGGCTTTTTTGTGTGGAATTTACAATAATTAAATCTGGTTCTACAGAGATTACTTTTTCCACACTAATCGCACCTAATTTACCAACTATTTCAGCGTCTTCTACTCCTGCAATCTCCTCTTGACCCACTGATGGCTCTAACTTGCCTACTACACTACCTCCATTATCCATCCAAACTTCTAAAAATGAATTATACAGTACTACTGCTCTTTGCGGATTTTTATTTATAGTAACTTCTTGACCTCTTCCATCTATAAAGCTTACTGTATCTTCATTTATAGTTACGCCAAATTCAGTTATGGACTCAGTAACATCGTCATTTTGCTTATTATCTTCAACTAGCGGTGTATCTACATCTTCTACCTTTGGGCTGCTACAAGCTGTAAACATTCCTGCTACTAGTACTAAACTCAATAATAATAAAACCATTCTTTTCATTTTCACTTTATCTTTCTCCCTTTCTTCTACCTAGTATTAAGGATATATAATCCCTGTCTTGAATAATTTCTTCCTTATTTTCCAGAATCTCTTCATTCTCTAAACTTACTCTTTTTATATACTTATAAGAAAAATCATTCCTCTCCAATTCATCTAATGTATCTTCCTTTGCCCCAAGGGTTTTAAGCAATGCAAATGAATCAGCCTTATCTAATAATGAATTATCGGATTCATCAATTAGTAAAAATTTATCTCCCTTTACTGTTAAAGGTACTTTACTAGCTGCAGCTGCGGCTACAAAGGATGGTATACCCGGTACAACTTCAATTTCAATGTCCTTGTCAGTTAATAAATCCATAATATAGATAAAAGTACTATAGATCATTGAATCCCCAATTGTAAGAAAAGCACCATAATCCCCTTCTGAAATCTCCTCATAGATGATATTAGCAGCATTGATATAGTCCTCTGCTTCTACACTCCCCATTGGGAAATCTATAAGAACAACTTTTTTATCCCCTATGTATTCCTCAACTGTATCTAGTGCCATGTTTTTTCCCTTATTGTTAGGTGCAAATATTACCTTTGCATCCTTGATTACATTTACTGCTCTTAGGGTTAATAAATCTGATGCCCCCGGACCAGTTCCTATTCCGTATAATTTCTTCATCTTAACTTATCTCCTTATAAATATAATTAAGTAATAAAACATTAAAAATGCTATTTCACTTCTATACATGATCTCAACTGTGTTTTTTATATGCTCTTTATTTACATCATTGATCTTATCTCCTATATGTGACTTTTCTACATATAGGCCGTGATAATAATTACCACCCCCAAGTTGTATTCCTAATAGCCCTGCAGTAGCACTTTCTGGATAACCACTGTTTGGACTCTTATGATTTCTTCTGTCCCTTTTTAATATCTTCATTCCATTTATAAAATCAAATCTTCCTATAGATGAGATATTCATCAAAATAGCTGTTAGTCTAGCAGGTATTAGATTAAATAAATCATCTACTTTAGCTGGAAAGTAGCCTAAGTGCTTATATTTATCATTCATATATCCTAGCATAGAATCCATTGTATTGATGAATTTATAAGCTAGTCCTCCTGGTGCTCCCAGTAATACAATGTAAAACAAAGGTCCTATAACCCCATCTGAAGTATTCTCTGATACTGTTTCAACAGTGGCCATGATGATTTCTTCTTCATTTAAACTTGAGGTATCCCTGCCTACGATATAAGATAATCTTTTTCTCCCCTCTACAATTCCATTATCTAGTTCCTTCTCAACCATATTGGCTTCATAGTGAAGGGATCTTGCAGCTATACAAGTGTA
>DURT01000057.1 GCA_012843025.1 Tissierellia bacterium
CATCCTTCTTATCTCCTGTATTTATTTTTATACATTTATTATACCATAAATTCTTCAAAAAGTCAGAAAAACCATTGAATTTTCAATGGTTTTTCTGTTAAGTTTTCTTAATTTTTGTGCTGACTTTGTCAGCAGTCTGAGCCTAACTTTTTATAGTTAGGCTTTTTTATGCAAAAATTATCAAGTATATGATATAATTAGGAATAGATATAAATAGGTTTAAGGGGGTGAAAAATTGGACGGAAAAAGAGTTTTATTTGTAAAAAGAATCCACAAAGAGTTAGATAATATTTTTCAATATAGTATTACTGTAGTTTCAGCTGCCATGGGCTATGGTAAAACAACTTCAGTGAAAACGTATCTTGGCAGCCAACAAAACATACAGGTTGCCTGGCTATCTCTTCTTGGGAGTGATGAGCAGGAGTTTTTATTTTGGAATAAATTTATTAAAGCTTTTAAAGAAATAGATTTGTAAACAGGCAGTTTATTAGAAGAGCTTGCATTCCCGCTCAGTCAGGAAAATATGTTTAATATTATTGATATTATCAGAGATGTTACCAAAGATAAGACCACCGTATTAGTTATTGATGATTATCATTTGGCAGAAGATAGTAAAAATATGAAGGATTTATTGGAATTGTTGGCTTATGAAAATATTCCGAATTTTCATATAGTTGTAATAACAAGAACACGTCCTAAATTTAAAATGGTTAATCTTATTTCTAAAGGGTTATGTTATACTATTGAAACTAAGACATTAGCTTTTACAATGGGAGAGATAAAGGAATATTTTAATTTAATGAAGTTCCGTATCGATAATGAAGACTTGGAAAAAAATTACAACTACACAAATGGCTGGATTTCAGCAGTATATCTTATGATGTTGGGGTTAAAACAAGGATATCCTGTCAATGAAACTTACAATATAAATAAATTAGTGGAAGAAAACCTTTACAATACATTAAGTGATGAAATCCGTGAAATACTTCTTAAACTATCAGTTCTGGAAACATTTACTTTGGAACAAGCAGTTTACTTACTGGACAATAAGAATATATATGAAGTTTTAGAGAGTTTAATAAACAAAAATGCTTTTATAGAATATGATTATATTACTCATACATACAAGTTCCACAATGTGTTAAGGGATTATTTGAGAAAAAGAGTTTCCAATTTCGGTATTGATGAAAGAGAAATTCTGTATAAAGCAGGAAAATGGTTTTATAAAGAAAATAATATTTCAGTTGCTTTTGACTTTTATCATCGTGCAGGAAAAATAGAAGAGTTCTTAGAAATGATAAATAACCCTAAGTATATTGATGTTAACTTTATAGATTACAAATTTCACGAGAAAATATACAGCCTAAATAAAAACTTATGTACAAAATATCCTTTTCCCTTCCTTCATATAGCATGCAATTTCCTTGTTACAGGAGAAGCTGAAACAGCAAGGAAAGGAATTGAAATTGTTAGTATTATGTATGAATACTTCAGTTGTACTGATAGTATATCCGAAAAATTAAGAAAAAGAATTTTGGGAGAGTTAGAAATAATTAAGCTTTTTATTGCTTTTAACGATTGTGAAAAAATGGTGGAACATTCTAATAAAGCTCATGAACTTTTAGATGGAGGAATATCTTGTGTAATAGTTCGAAACAGTGAATTCACTTTTGGGCTGCCTCATTTACTTTATACTTATTACAAAGAGCCGGGAACCTTGAAGAAAACACTAGATTGTATAGTAAGAGGATTCCCCCCACCTGTGCTTGATTACTGCGGCTATGGTTGTGAATTGGTAGCACAAGCTGAATATTACTTAGAGACTGGAAAATTTGAAAAAGTTGAAAATTTAGCTAACAAAGCAGTATATAAAGCCATATCAAAGGGCCAGGACGGAATAATACTATGTGCTTACTTTTCCCTCATTAGATTAAAAATGGCAGAAGGAAATTTCATGGAGGCAATGAATGTTTTAGATAAATTAAAAGAGTATTTTAATGATGGATACAACAGAAAAATCAAATCAAACAATCCTGTCTATCGAACTACACTTAACATAGTAGAAGGATACGTTTACGCTAATTTAAAAAATTTATCGAAGGTGCCTCAGTGGTTGCAAAAAGGAGAATTAGATGAGGCAACCTTGTTATATAAGGGAATGATGTATATGTACATCGTTTATGCTAAAGCTGTGATGCATTCTGAAGATTGGATTAAGTTGGAGTTTGTATGTGAAGAATTTATGGAAAATTTAAAAACATTTCATCCTCAGCTTGGTATCTTATATTGTTTAATTTATGAATCTGTTGCAAAATACAAGATTTACGGCGTAGAGAAAGGAAAAGAAGTATTGTTAACAGCTTTAAAAGCGGCTCAGGAAGATGGAATAATACTTCCTTTTGCCGAAAATGCTGAATATATTCTTCCTATATTAGATGAAATAAAGGAAAATGATATGGACTCAAATTGGCTAATGTCAATAAAGAACAGTTGCATACAGTACAGAAAAAACTTGCAAAAGTTTCTTAGACAAAAAATTCCATCTCTTACCAACAGGGAAAGACAGGTATTAGAGCTATTAGACCAAGGACTAACTCAAAAAGAAATAGCAAAGACACTTTTTGTTTCTGTTTCCACAGTTAAAAGATACTTAGAAAACCTATATAAAAAACTTGATGCTAATAATAAGACTGTTGCAATTAACAATGCTAAAAAGCTAAATTTATATAATTAACGGTGAAAACTATGTTCAAAAAAATAGTGTTGCTATGTATATGCTTATTACTTGCCAATAGTAATAATGTTGAAACACAATCTAACTTTCCTTCAGACATGGAATCTGAAAATGTTATTGTTGCTGTAATAGATAGTGAGATTAATACGGAACATGAATTTCTTAAAGAGAGGTGCCTTGAAGGAAAAGAGTTTTTATTGAATGAAAAAAGCAAAGTGGACCACGGTACAGCTGTTGCAGGGGCTGTTGTAAAGTATTCACAAATAACGGCGAATAAACTTAATAAAAAAAGTAGTGTAACTATAGTACCTGTTGAAATTAATGTAGAGGATATTCAAACAGATGGAGGAGTTCTGCTTAGTCAGGCAATAGAGTATGCTATTGACAGGGGGGCGAAAGTTATTAATATGAGTTTTTCCTCAGCAGTTCCTAATATGCATGTTTATGAAAAAATAAGGTATGGTATTGAAAAGGAGGTTATTTTTGTTTCAGCTGCTGGAAATACTGGGTTAGATACATATTCATTTCCTGCTGCCTATGAGGGAGTAATATCTGTAGGTTCCTGCTATATGGAAAATGGTAAGTACTATAAAAGTAATTTTTCTAACGCTAATAATGATGTTGCCTTGCTGGTTGAAGGTGAAAAAATACTTTTACCGGATAAGGTAAACTACTCAGAAAAAACGGGTACATCTTATTCTGCAGGAGCATTAAGCGGCATACTAGGGGAGCTTATTTC